>JAWXAX010000237.1 GCA_034439735.1 Rhodothermales bacterium
CGGCGAGCTTGCGCCGGACGGCGGCGCGGTAAGCGTCGGGCTGGCGGTGGAGATATTGGTCGCCGTGGCCGCGCCGAATGGGGCGCATGTCTGCCATCCCAAAGTGATAGGCCCAGGCGCCGAGGGTGTGGAGGGCCTGCTTGAAGGAGACCTCGATCTTGAAGCGCAACGCATACAGCCGCGGATTGGGGAAAACCTCAGTCCTTGCCCTTTACCTTCTGGAGAAAAGGCCGCAGGGATTCAGCAGGCATCGGTCGAACTATTCGACCATGAGAATGATCGAAGGCGGCCCCCCCCAGAGGTGAGTCGACAACCATGGCCAATGGCCCTGAACCGAGAGTTGTAGACTGCAGCCACCGTGCGACGATTTATTTAAACGGAGGTAAAGGGTAAGGCCTGAGGTCTTCGGGTGGGTTCCATTACGCTACGCGGCCACCACAATCGGCTGGCGGGCGCTCGCCACCAGCCCACATCCATCACACTCGGGAAAGATTCTCCACCCCGGCCCCTTCATGGTGTCGATTGATGACCAGGGCGGTTTGGGCCGAACTGGTCATCTGAACCGAAGCCTTTGCCGCAGGCGTCACGCTTACGACGGCGACACCGACGCAATGATGGTCGTCCCTTGATCCGGCGAACTCCTGATTTCTAATTTTCCTCCGAGTCGCTTGATGCGTTCCCGCATCCCCTGCAGTCCGAAATGGCCGTCCTTTGGTCCGTTGGCCTGCGCCGGATCGAAGCCCCGGCCGTCGTCCCGGATGCTTAGCTCCACGTCGGCGGGCGAAAACTTCAGGCTGAGCTCGATCTGGCTCGGGTGCGCGTGCTTCAGGGCGTTGGTGATGCCCTCCTGGGCGAGGAGCAACAGATTGCCCGATACGATGTCGGGCAGCGGGCTCTCCTCGCCCCGAACGTCGACCAGAATGCGGACGGTCTGCCCCGCGCTGCGATCGGCCGCAACCTCCCGCAGCGCTTCCGCCAGCGTATGTTGCTCCAGCGGCACGGCCCGGAGGTTCCAGATGCTGCGCCGCAAGTCCTCCCGGCTCCGATCGAGCAACTGTCGGGCGATGGTCATGTGCTGCCGGCTGCGTTCGGGCGCCTTGTGATGCAGCGCCAGGGTGGCTTCCAGCTGAAAGGCCAGGCCGGTCAGCGATTGTTCGGTCGTGTCGTGCAGGTCGGCCGCCAGGCGGTTGCGCTCCCGGAGAGTCGTTTCAAACTCGACGGCGGCGTCACGACCGGCCCGCATTTCCTCGCTGAGTTGAGCGCTGCGCAACGCCACGCGACGGCGCAAAAGCGCGACCCAGGCGATGGCCAGGAGCAGCACCAGAGCGGTGATCCCGAGCGCTGCGGTCAGCCGCTCCGGCGTCCACCAGGACGCCGCGACCACCACCCGCACATCGTCGGGCCCGCGCAGGAGGAGTTTCATCGCCACCGGCACCGGCCAGTCATTGACCGGCCGCGAAAGACTGTAGGTCAGCGAACAAATGCCGCTCACGAGCAGTTCGCTGCCGGGTCTCAACGCGGCGAGAAAAGCGCTGTCCTGTTGGGTGGTGAACTCGGCCGGAACGAGAATTCCCTCACATTCCAGATTCAACCGCAAAGGGGTGCCCGGCTTGTTGTCCACGCTGACGAGACGCCCGGTCAGGGCGACCAGCAAATCATCGTAGTCCTCCGGAAACGCGTACATCGCTCGCGGCTCCCGGACAAAGGCCTGCTCCAGCGAAACAAGTTTTGGCACCGGTGGCGTCTGGCGACCGACGCGACGAAAAACCGCCTCGTTCATCTCCGCCCGGTGGTGCTCCATCTGAAAAAAGCCCGCCACTTCAACCACCTCGCCGGGCTCCAGCCCCTCCATCTGCCGCGTGTTAATCCGTAAGGCATGCTGCTGCTCCTGGATGAAAAAAAATGCCCCGGCTTGCTCAGCGTCACCGTGCCCCGTACCCGGCGACGGTGGATCTCCATCCCCCGCGAGGAGAATCCCATCGCCTCGCCCAACGCGATGATCGGGACGGAGAACGGATCGCCACCGGCCTGCCGGAGTATCTTCAGGTCGCCCGGATTGTTGGCAAAGATGCGCGCGCCCAGAAATTCGCGGCGCGAATTGAAGAACGAAATGAAAACGCCCGTCACTGAGACCTCCGCGTCCACCAGGCTGGCCACCGGCTGCGTGAACGGGTGATAGAGCAAAAAATTAAAGTGCCCCGTGGCGGTCGAAATTCGGAGGTTGAGGCTGGGTTGGCCCGCCTTCGACACCCTCTCCGCCGACTGCACCACTCCCCACAGGGTCGCGCGCTGACAGTCGTGCAGGCCGGACTCCAGACCGAGGCGATCAATCTGGCGGCTCTCGGGCAACGGTGCCCGGCCGAGAATTTGCACGTCGCTAAACGCAATCGTCGGGGCGAAGTGTCCGGCGTGAGTACGGCCGACGACTTCCACCAGATCGCCAACCTGCACCTTCAACTGCAGGGCCGGCCCGGCGGACGCGGGCGGCGGTCCAACCCAGATTCCGGTACCGTCATCCACCGTAAAGCTGGCCGGCGAATCCAACGGCAGCATCGTCACCACGCCACGTACCCGCACCGGAATCCCCTGCATCGCCCGCTCGCGCGGGAGCGCCCGGATCTCCGCACAGCGGGTGAGGATTTCTGCCTCGGATTCCTGCCCGATCGCACGGAAAAATCCGAAAAAGCAGAAGGCAAAAATGACGGCGGATACGCGACGCACGCCGTGATTTCGCAGACCGGATGGAACGGTGCAAGCGCATGGAAATCGCTCATTCGGGCGATTGCGTTCGATTCCGCCAAACTGGCATACTCGGCGGAGCATGGCCCCTGTCCCCGCGATCCGGATCCTCCTCGTCGACGATCACTCCGTGGTGCGCATGGGGCTCGCCGCCGTCCTGACGCTGGAGGAGGACCTCACGGTCGTGGCCGAAGCGGAAGACGGCGCACAGGCCCTCGAAAAATTTCAGGCCTCGCATCCCGATGTTGTGTTGATGGACATCCGGATGCCGGGAGTCGGCGGGCTTGAGGCGCTTCGGCTCCTCCGCGCGTCGTGGCCCAAAGCCCGGGTGTTGATGCTCACCACCTCCGAGTTGGATGAAGACATCCATCGCGCCATGGATGCCGGCGCCGCCGGGTACCTGCAGAAAAACGTGACCCGCGAGGAACTGGTGCGCGCGATCCACCAGGTGCACACCGGCGGCCGCTACATGCCTGAGGCAACCGAGCGCCGACTGCGCCAGCTGGCGGGCCGGAAGCAGCTTTCCCATCGGGAAATCGAAGTGCTGGACGGCATGCGCCGCGGACTTTCCAACCGCGATATCGCCGTCGCCCTCACCATCAGTGAACATACGGTGAAGACCCACGTGAAGGCGGTCCTGCAAAAACTCGAGTCCGCTGACCGGGCCGAAGCCGTGGCGCGCGGCTTCGAACAGGGGCTCCTGCGGGTGGGCGAAGGCTGACGTCAGCCGACCCCAGCACGTTCGTATCGCTCGTTCGGGCGATAGCGATCCTCACGAGAAACCGGCTAGAGTCTCCCGTTCTCTCAAGCGACCCGGCTCCACGCCTGTTAGTCGAGCCTCCCCTCCCCACTCCCACAC
>JAWXAX010000238.1 GCA_034439735.1 Rhodothermales bacterium
TTACGAAGTAATCCAGCCATCAGACTGGCATTTTTCTGGGTCCCCGCCTGCGCGGGGATGACTTGCTCCTTATGCAATACGCAAATCTCAACAGTTTCTTAAGGTTTAAGGGATTTTTACTCCTTAAACCTTAAACCCCGAACCTTAACCCGTGATCGGAATTTGTGCACCAGATTCGAAGCATACCGCAAGTAGAGATCACTTTATGAAACTCGCAGTCTGTGTAAAAGCCACGCCGGACACGACCACGAAGGTGGCGATCGGGGCGGATGGGAAGTCGATTCAGGAAGACGGCATCCAGTGGATCATCAGCCCCTACGACGAATTCGCCATCGAGGAGGCGGTGAAGCTGAGCGAGACGAAGGGGGGAGAGGTCACCGTGGTGGTGATGGGCCCGCCGAGCGTCGAAAAGACGATCCGCGAGGCGCTGGCAATGGGGGCGCACAAGGCGATCCGGGTGCATTGCGACGCCGTCCCGTCCGACCCGGCCGTTATTGCAAAGGCCCTGGCGGATGTCCTCGGGCCAATGGGGTTCGACATCATCTTCACCGGCCGGCAGGCCATCGACGCGGACCACGGCCAGGTGCCCTCGCGCCTCGCCCAGATCCTGGGCCTGCCCTGCGCGACGGTGGTGGTGAAGCTGGAGATCGACGGCACCCGGGCCACGGCGCTGCGTGAAGTGGAAGGCGGGCACGAGAAGCTGCGGTTCAGCCTGCCGGCGGTCGTCGGCGCGAACCGGCACCTCAACGAACCCCGCTACCGCTCGCTCCGCGGCATCATGCAGGCGAAACGCGTCGCGATCGACGTCGTCACCCCCGCGCTCCAGGCGCCGGCGTTGGTCATCGAAAAGATGGCTCTCCCGCCCCAGAAATCCGGCAGCAAACTCTTTAAAAACGGAGCCGCCGACGCCGCCGAAGTGGTGCGGTTGCTGCACGAAGAAGCGAAGGTGATTTGAAGGAAAAAGGTAAAAGAGAAAAGGCAAAATGGTGTAAATCCAGATGTAAGCCCCTTTTTCCTTTTTCCTTTCCCCTTTTTCCTTTCCCCTTTTTCCTTTCCCCTTTCTCCTTTTCCCTTTTCCTTTTGCATTTTGCCTTGATCTCATGATCCTCGTCTTCACCGACATCCTCCAGGGCAGCGTTCGCCCGATCAATCAGGAAGTGTTTACGGCGGCCGTTGCGCTCGGTAAAGCGCTCTCGAAAGAGGTGGCTGCGTTGATGATGGGCAGCGGGGTCGCGTCGCTCGCCGGCGAGGCCGCGGCGTATGGGATCACGAAGACCCTGGTCGTCGACGACCCGAAGCTGGCGAAGTTCAGTCCGGATGCCTACGCCGCCGCCGCGGCCGAGGTCGCCCGGCAGAAAGGCGCTACGGTAATCCTGATGGGGGCGACGTTCACCGGAAAGGATGTGATGGCCCGTATGGCGCAGGCGCTGGGCGCCGGCCTGGCGCAGGACTGTACGGCGTTCCGGGTGGATGGTGCCTCGGTCGTCTTCACCCGCCCGATGTACGCCGGCAAAGTGCTCGCGGATGTCCGCGTAACGAGCCGGGTGGTGACCGCCACGCTGCGGTCGAAGTCGTTTAAGCCGGTCGAAGCTCCGGTGGCCGGCCAGGTCGAGACTCTCGCGGTGGCCGTGCCCGAGCCGAAAGTGGTCGTGGAATCCTACGAAGGCGCGACAAACGGCAAGCTGGACGTAACCGAGGCCGACATCATCGTGAGCGGCGGCCGCGGGTTGCAGGGAGCGGACAAGTGGGGCGTGATCGAGGACCTCGCCGGCGCCCTCGGCGCGGCGACGGGCTGCAGCCGCCCGGTATCCGACGACGGCTGGCGCCCGCACGAAGAACACATCGGGCAGACGGGCAAGACGGTCTCTCCCGTGCTTTACATCGCCTGCGGCATCTCCGGCGCGATCCAGCACGTGGCCGGCATGTCATCGTCGAAGTACATCGTCGCCGTCAACAAAGACCCCGAGGCGCCCATCTTCAAAGTGGCGGATTACGGGATCGTGGGGGATGTGTTTGAGGTGTTGCCGGCGATGACGGCGGCGGTGAGGAAGGTGAAGGGGTGAACCCGTAATGAGGGTTCGGTTTAGCGCTCGAGATTTATGCGGGTCAACGTGACCCTGAAGCGACTTCTCGGCATAAATACGCGCACCTCCTGTTGGCGACCTGGGGTATCCGTTCCATAGGGCGCGTCTATTTATTACTTATGCGAATCAGGAGTTGAAACGTCAAAAACGGGGCAAAACGTCATCCCCCGGTCAAAGCCGGGGGCAGGCTCTGGGCCCCGACCCAGGACCCAGAATCGGGGTTGCTAGCTTCTCTAGGTCCTGGATCAAGTCCAGGATGACGGGCTTTATTGACGCATTTAAGTTGTTATGCACTTTGAAACCACGCAAAATTGTGTCTTTCAACTCCTGATTCGCATTACCTCCCTATTTCAATGGGATTGGGCCCAAGAGCTATCAATCCGGAAACGGCCTTGAACCAAAGGTTGGCGTCGCCGCGCGACGCCGCATAATAGCCCCCGTGCTTCAGCTCGGGGGCACGGCCCTGACGACCTGCTCGTAACGAGAGACTTTGTAGGAGAGACGGCGTCGTTTACGGAGAGGGGGAGCAATTAAGAAAGTCCTAACCGTATATTCCAATGATTCGGGCTCTGTTAACCATCGTCGATCAAGCATCCACACGCAGACCGGCTGCCGTATATGCCCAGGGTATTCATCAGTTACACGAAGGGAGACGACGAGATCGTTGCCCAACTGCATAAGCGCCTGGAAGATCAGGGCGTGGCTGTGTGGCGCGATCAAGCGAGTCTTTACGGCGGAGATGCGTGGCCTAAGGCCCTGGGGGAGGCCGTTCGTGACCATGACTTCTTTCTGCTTTGCTGGTCAGAGCGCGCGAAAGACTCCCACTTCGTGGAGCTGGAGTGGAATACAGCGGTTGCGCTGAAGAAGCCCATCATTCCCTATTTCCTGGATGAGACGCCTCTACCTGCTGTGCTCAGTTCTATCAACGGGGTGCGCACAGAAGGCGAAATACTCACCGCCCTCGAAGCGCCGATCCCCCGCGTGGGGGCGGAGGAGCAAGGTAGGGTGGTGCGAGAGCTGGGGGCCGTGAAAGAAACCGATCCCTTCGAAGTTGCGAAGGTGATAAGGGCCACCTTTTTCCAGCCAGTCATGAACGTACAAGGCACGGTCATTCAGGTGGCGGGCGATTACGTAGCGGGAACGACAGAACCTGCCCTGCCGGAGAAACCGAAGCCGCTAGAGAAATGGCAAACCTGGGCAACGTTGATTGTGGCCCTTTTGACGACAACGACGTTATTACTGGATGTGCCGGAGAAGCTAGCGAATCTGTGGCAGAGGGAGGACCCCAGTGATGCAAAAACCTATACCGTCACCGGCATTATTCGGGAGGAGGGCACGCCATACGCTATAGAAGATGTTGTAGTGCGTTTACTGGACGTAGCAGAAGTGCAACCGGAGACCACAGACGCCTCTGGTGTATTTCGGTTTGAGCTGCGCACGAGCAACATCCAGGTGGAATTGGAGGGAATAAAAGAAGGATACGCGCCGCTTCGAGAAGACCCGATGCTGGTCTATCCGGAGACGAAGAATACCTATCATATGAGGAGATCGCCATGAACCGCACGGCCCCGATACTACTGCTGTCTATGCTCGTGGTGGGCAGCGCACAGGCCCAGCCCGCACGAGAACTACGAGGAAGCGTGGTGCTGCTCGATGAAAAGGGTCAGAAAGGCAAACCGGCTGAAGGCATTACTGTCGTGATCAAGGAGTCCCAGGGAAGCGACGACACGAATACAAATGGATTTTTCAGCATTCCGATACCGGAACTGTTTCGAGGGGGCGATAACGTGCGGCTGTCGATAGAAAAGGCGGGGTATCAGATTTACCGCCCTGTAGGTGGCGGGCAACGCATCCCGGCTGATCTAGCGCGCGACCAGATCGAAATACAACTTCTTCCTGTAGGATCCCCTCTGTTTTTGTCAGCCGAAAACATCGAGGGCTTCCTGCAAGAGGTTGCTGAAAAAGCGCGTGAAGAAGTAAGCCGTGCCGGGGAGACAAAAGTCAACGTCGATTTGAGCGGATCGCTGCGCGACTGGGCTACGCGGTATGGACGCGGCGTAGCGGAGGTACGCAGCGAAGTGGATGCGTGGATAGCCGACGTGGAGCAAAACAAGACCTCGGACTACTACCGGCTCGGGCTGGCTGCTTTTGCGAAGAACCAATTCGGGGCGGCGGCGGCGCACTTCAATCAATCAGCAAAGGAGAATGAAGAAGTGTTAGCGCGCGCAAGAGAAGAAGTAGACACTCTTCAGTTTAACGTAATCCGAGATTACCGAAATGAGGGGTCGGCGCACTATGCCGATTACAATTTTGAGGCGGCCCTGGAAGCGTATAAGAATGCTCATAGTCACACGGATACCACCTCATATACATGGTATTGGGCTGCTACAATTACTGAAATCGGGATGGCTCAGTATGAACAGGGGATTCGCATAGGAGGAGAAGTGGCTACCGGCTTTCTGAAGTCGGGCATTGCATCTTACCGCTTGGCGCTGGAAGTCAGAACGCGGGAGGCGCTGCCGCAGGATTGGGCGAGGACGCAGAATAACCTGGGGCTTACGCTTAATGATCTTGGTCTCCGCAGCGAAGGGGAGGCGGGGCTGCGGCTTTTGAGGGAAGCGGAAACGGCCTACCGCCTGGCGCTGGAA
>JAWXAX010000239.1 GCA_034439735.1 Rhodothermales bacterium
CGCGACGGGCATACGCTTCGAACCTGGCAGTAGCTTCGCGGCGAAGGAGTAGGTGCGCGAATAGTACTGGAAGACGTTCCAGATATAGGCATCCTCCCAAGCGCGCCGCACCCGGTGCGGCGACGCCGAGGACGGGGAGCCCTCCGGCTCCATAAGAGATAACACCGGTGTTGTCGTAGCGTATTTCATGCGGGCAGTCGTCGTCGGTAGAGCCGGGCAAGGGCTGGTTACATCGTGGACGCCTTCAGGAAGTCAAGGCGACCGGCGACGGTTTACGGTCCGTTCGGCACAAGAAAAGCGGCACCGCCGTAGCGATGAGGCCGGCGGCGACGGCTCCGTAGAGTCCGTACAGCAGCGAAATGGTAAGGGGAAACGCGCAGTTGAGCAGGTAAAAAACAGGGCTCCACGCATGGAATAGCCGCTTGTCCTTGAAGAGCAGGCTATACACGCCCATGATGGCGAGCGAAACCACGAACCAGCCGGCCCAATTACTGAGCGGCATGCCATAAAAAAATCCTCCTTCGGGATACGTCCAGAACGGAAATGCGCGGCTCATCGCCGGGTCGAGCGAGACGTCCCACAGCACCATAAACGTCGCAGCCAGGGGCGCGCGGGTGAGGGTGTGAGGGGTGACGCGGCCGGCCAGCTCATAACTCACGATGGACATCGCAAACCACGACGGCGGGATGAAGTAAGGCACATGCTCCAGGATTTTGGGGCCCAGCCAGAACGTGTAAGCGTAGGGACCGAAGGGTACGCCGGTCGTGGTGCCGATGAGTTCACTCGCACCGCCGATGCCGCTGCCTACGAGGAAGGCCACAAAAGCCGTCTTCCATCCAAGCGACGGACCGTACAGGAAGAGGGCGATCAGCGGGAGGATTGCCATGTACGTCCAGGTTGGAAATTTGACAAGCGTAGGATAATATGGCCCGAACAGGGCCATGCTGGAAGGGATCAGGCGGAGCAGCAGGCTGCCGCCGATGCTGAATCCCATGGCGGCGATGAATGTAATGGCGAGCGCTCGGAGCCAGCGGTCCGCACGAGTCTGGCCGGCGGGGAGCCATGAGTAGGTTAACGTCATGGGGTGGTTGGATGTCTACCTGGGATAAATACGGTCGGGCGCCGGTGTGCCCGGCCCAGCAGCGATAGGGATCATGGTTGTTGTACTCGCCCCCGAATACCTTCCCGGATGCGCGTTTATGGCCATGATGCGGTGCGCGGATTGTGTGGTGCTTGCGGATACCTACCAGTATAGCCGGCAATCCTTCCACAATCGGGCCCGGGTACGGACCCCTCAGGGCTGGCAGTGGCTAACGGTGCCGTTGGTCGGCGGACAACACGGTAGGCCGATCAGGGAGACCGAGATCGACAACCGGACGCCCTGGCGCGAACGCCACGCTCGATCGATTCGCTACAACTACAGTTCGGCGCCGTTTTATGACTATTACATCGATCAGTTGCATCGGACCGCGCTGGCGGACGGTCAAACGCTGGGTGATCTGTGCTGCGGCGGCATCGAATGGCTGGCAAAAACGTTGGCTCCCGGGGCCACTGTGACACGCGCCTCTCATCTCGCTGGCGCGCCGGCTTCGCTCTCCGGGATCATCGACGCCCTCGGTCGCGGCGATGTGCTCCTGAGCGCCTCCCGGTACCGTCACGACGGCGGGGCCGTGAGCGACCCAACCATCGCCACGTTCGCCCTGGCGCCGTATCCGCAGAATTTCCCTGGATACGAGCCCAATATGTCAGTTATTGATCTGTTGTTTGCCTGTGGTCCCGATACCGGCCGCAGGTTGGATGCCGGCCTGACGATCGAGCGGATCCGCCGCCTGTGATGGTGGTGGTCAGGGTCAGACCGTAGGCAACACGCGGTCCATCCGCGCCGCGATATCGCGCAACCGCGAGGCGTTTCCGCCAGAGACTTCGGCGGCGGCCCAGCCGACGTAGCCGATATCGGCCAGCGCGGCATTCACCGCCGGCCAGTCGCAATCCCCTTCGCCGATCTCGACGCCAAACCCTTCCCACAACCCCTCGTCGTCGCGCTTTTTGCGGCTGAACTCCTTTACATCCAGCTTCAAGATGCGCGGCCCGAGGGTCCGGATCCAGTGTTCGGGCCAACCGAAGTTGACGATGTTGCCGATGTCGAAATGCGCGCCGATCCACGGGCTTTCGAATTCGTCGATGTACCGGGCCATTTCGAGCGGGCTCAGCAAGAACTGATTCCACACGTTCTCCAGGGCGATCTTGACGCCCAGCTCCCTGGCGAGCGGCAATACCTTACGGATTTCCGCCTGGGAGCGGGTGTAGGCATCGGCGTAGGAGACCTCCTGGGAGACGACGGCCGGCACCAAAAGCACGGTGGTCGCACCAAAGAGCCGCGCCTGGCGGAGCGCGTGTTCGAGTGCCGCGCGGCCTTCGTCGCGTACCGCCGGGTCGGGGTCGGACAATGTCTTGCGCCAGTGGACGGAATCCACGAGGCCGGGGATGACTAGCCCGGTCGCATCCCGCGCCGCGACGACCTCGGCGGGATCGAGGTCGCTCGGGCTGTCCAGTTCGGCGCCGTCGTACCCGATCTCTCTGAGCAGCTTGAACTTCTCCAGCACCGAAAGCGGCTCATCCACCATCCCGAACTTGAGCGCCTTGAGGATGCGCTTACGGGGGGCCGGGCGATACAGGGCCGGAAACGCCGGCGCCGCGGCGAGTGCGAGACTCATGCGGCCGGCGCCGGCGAGGAAGGTACGTCGATTCATCGGGGCGTGCTCACGAAAAGAGGCGTTCGACCTGGGTGATGCCGGGGACGGCCACCGGCGCTTCGGCCAGCGAGCCGAAGGCGAATGTGTCCGGCACCAGTTTCTGTTCGGACTTCATGAGCTGCTCCCAGGTGACTTCCTGGCCGGTGTAGCAGGCTTCACGCCCGAGGATGGCGGTCATCGTGCTGTAGGCGACGTGTTTCGCTTCGTTCAGCGGCTGGCCGGCGCGGATGCTCGCGATCAGATCCGTATGCTCCTGCACGTACGGGTTGTTGCCCTTTTCAGGATGCTCGAAGATGACCTTGCCCTTGTGCGAAGTGAGGCGGGAGAAGTCCGGATGGATGTCCGCCACGCCCTCCGTGCCGATGATGCGGTTCGACACGTTCGTGTAGCAGTTTTCCATCTGCCGGCACATGGCCGTCACGCGCACCTCGTTGGCATAGGTGTACTGGATGTTGAAGTTGTCCCAGATGTGGCCAAACGAAGGATCGACGCGCGCCTGCCGGCCGCCCGATCCGATCGCGCTCACCGGAGGGCCCTGCATCACCCAGTCGATCGTATCCAGATTGTGCACGAACTGTTCGACAATGTGGTCGCCCGAAAGCCAGGTGAAATAGTACCAGTTGCGGCATTGCCACTCCATGTCGGACATGCCGGGTTTCCGCGGACGCAGCCAGATGGGGCCGGTCAGGTAATATTCCGCCGCGCTGACGACTTCGCCGATTCTGCCCTCGTGGATGCGCTTGATGGCTTCCACGTAGCTGGGCTGCCGGCGGTACTGCGTGCCAGCGACGATTGAAAGGCCCTTGGCCATCGCCATCTCACCGGATTCGATCACCGACCGGACCCCGCTCGGGTCGACCGCGCAGGGTTTTTCGACGAACACGTGTTTCCCGGCTTCGACGGCGTACCGCAGATGGATCGGCCGGAAACCGGGCGGTGTCGCGAGGATGACGAGGTCCACGTCGCTATCGATGACGTGTTTATAGGCGTCGAATCCGCTGAAGATGCGGTCGTCGGTGACTTTGTAGCCTTCGCCGAGAGCCTCCTTTAGATCCTCGCGGCGCTCTTCGATCCGGTCCCGGAAGAGGTCTCCGATGGCGACGATTTCTACGCCTTCGGCGGATTCGAAGCAGTCCCGCGCCGCGCCCGACCCGCGTCCGCCCGCGCCGACCAGGCCGACTCGGATGACGTCCGATCCGCCGGCATACGCAAAGTTGCCCGAGGTCATCAGGCTGGCCGAGAGGCCGGTTGTGGCGGCGGCCGCCGTCTTTAGAAAATCACGCCGCGAGAACGGATTGAGGATGCGCTGATTACCGTGCACGGGGATACCTCGGAAGGGTTACGGATGAGAGGATGGAACCGCGGGTGTAGGCAGGCCTGCGAGGCCAAGCGGGCTCCTTTGAACCTGCGCTCAATAAACGAACGAAACCAGCAGTGAGGCAATAAAAAACCCTGCCCATGCAGCATGGACAGGGTGAATAATCGGGCAGGGAGATCGTAGGCCGCCTGCCTACCTTCAATTCTGCGTGGTGTACTGATGGTACTTGTGCCAGATCCGCGTAGCCTCGAGGCTGTTTCCAAACGGTGAACCGTGTTTTTCATACACTTTGTTCATCGTCGTGTGGAGACGCTGGAGCGCTGTGTCGAGCGCCTTTACCTGGAGCTTGAGCCGGCCGTTGGCTTCGCGCAACGATCGCAGTGCGGATTCGAGCTTCTCGATGTTGACGTTGCTGTTCGCTTTCATAGGTTCGTCGAGATCCCGTGTTGATTGAGTGCGGAATAAGGATACGACAACCCACTTTCCGCAGCCATGCGCCGACGGCGCATCGGGGTTCGACTAACGGCTCAAAACAGGGCTAATGGCTTTTATTAGCCAAGGTCCCTGCGAATCTGCGATCTTTAATCGCTTAATCGTGATTTACGGGGTTTCCGGACTCGCCGGCCGCCCACGCCCGTTGCCAGGTGCCAAGATGAATCAGGCCGAGCGCGTTTCCACCAAAGGCGCCCATGGTGGCGATGGCCGCGGCATTGGTCGAAAGGGATACATCCGGGCCGATTGTGAGGTCGAGACCGTAGTCCGCCGAAGTGATGGTGTCGAGCAGGTCCGCCATCTCCTCTTTAAAATCTTCGATTTCGTCTCGACGGCGATGCCAGTACAGTGGCGCCTCATACACCAGTTTTCCATCCCCGAGGCGGACGCGCAGCGTGAGGTCTCCCATCCTATCGGGCGTACCCCAGGTACAGTTGGTCGCCCAGGTGCGTGTCTTTGTGATGGAATTGTAGGCACAATTTGGATAGGCATCTTCGCTGTCCCACAGACGATTCAGGGCGCTGAGCCGTGTGACCACGATGTCCAGATACACGAGGTCCTTGATCCTGAAAGGCTGCGAGACATACGCGCTGCCGGCGGAGCGAAGGTTCGGGTCAAAGCCGGCGGCGACGGGATAGGCATACCGTTCGCCATCGGCGAGCTCCATGGTCAGCAGTGCACGGCCATGGAAGTTGGCATTAAAAAGCTCGAGATAAATTTCAGCCGCCGGGTTGTAGGCAGAGAGAAAGGCATTGAATTTCGTGGCCGAAAGCGGCACGGCCGGCACGCCGTCCGTCCTGAACAGCACCTGCCAGCCGTGTATCCCGCTGTAGTCGTGTACATGGCTGTAATAAAGCCCGTCCTGCCCACTGGGCAAGGACCAGACGCCGGAGTAGTCGCGGAGGACGGAAACGTCCATATGGCCGAAGTTGGGCACGCCTTCCTGCATCGCCACAAGGCTGCCAGAAATCGTCACCAATCCGCCCAGGTCCACGTACGGGTTAAGGTTGGTCGATGGCGGTCTTACGAGCACGATCCCCGTCCAATCAAACGTGATTTCGGGCAGGACGCGGAAGTTGCCCTCGATCACCAGCACCCCTACCCCGCTTAAATCGTTGCTGAGGGTTACATCACCTTTTACCGTGAGCACTTCATATCCATCCGCGGCGCCGAACGAGGCCCCCACATCCGCGATGTCGGTCACGACCTGATTTTTCTCCGGATAACTCCCGACATACGAGGCGACGGCCTGACTGACCTGGTCCGGGAAGTAGACGCCGCTCGAATGATCGTAGGCATCACGCTCGATCTGGGTGACGGGCAAGATATCCACAAGCAGGTGGCCACTATTGGACAGGGCGCTGGACAGATCGTTTTGAAGATCCGACCACCCGAGGCCGATCTGGCCGAGGCTATCGATGGTGCCCAACTCCGCGACCAGCATGGTATCCAGGTCGTGCAGGCTCTGATCGTCCAGCACGACATAGTCCACATCGAGTGTTGCCAGCGGGGCGATCTCGACATTCAGATTGGCGGCCTTCACCTGCAGCCCCTGCGCGGCGTACGTGTTCCACTCGTACCGGCTTCGGATTTCGTGGGCGGTGCCGCGGTATTCGGCCAGGACGGTGTAGTCGAGCCCATTTCCGTTCCGCGTGTAGTTCAGAATCCGGTACGACCCGCCGGCCTGCTCTACGCTGTCGAAGGGCGCGTGCATCCCCGTACCGTTCGTCGATACCCAGTGGGACAACACCACCTTCCGCGCCTCGAGCGCCATATCTCGCGCCACGAGGCTGTTTTGATGGGTGGACGTGTGAGCCTCGGCTTCGAGGTTCGTCAGGCGCGAACTGTTTTGCAGCGTGACGATAAGTACGGCCAGCGCAAGCGCGGCGATTACGGCTCCTTTACCCATGGTTGTGGCGGACGGGTGCAGCTAAAAGGGAGGGCGCTACCAGTATAACCCCCGGCCACACACTCGATCATGCGTAAGCGGATGGTTGGCGAGACGTCTCCAGCGCAATACCATGAGAGGGTAATGACGGGTGGGGTGACGAGATAATGACGGCGAATTCTTCCGGGTGATCGGGTGTGTGTGAGGAATGCCCTCAATGGCATGGTGTTTGAGTTTTCGTAACCGACAGCGCGTTCACCTCTCGCGGCTCGTCTTCGCCGGCAGCGCATCGGACACAGTCCCTTCTCATCACGTTTTCATCTCACAAAGCTATCGTGGAAAAGCCCTCCCTACACGATCTCACTGTCCTTCTCGCCGCCATCCGTCAGCTGCACGAGCAGATCCGCGATCGCGTCGTGGCGGCCTGTGAGCAGTCCGATACGGATCATCTCTCCGATGTCGCGGACGAAACGGACGAGGATACGATTTATCAGATCGACCGCGTCGGTGAAGCTGAACTGGCGCCCTTTCTTGAACGCCATGTCGCACCTCATTTCCCGGTTATCCTCATCGCCGAAGGCCTGGCCGGGGGCCAGATGGTGCTCCCGCACGGCGCTTCGGAAGACGAAGCGCCGTGGCGGATCATCATGGATCCTATCGACGGAACCCGTGGCCTGATGTATCAGAAACGCAGCGCCTGGATCCTGACGGGCGTGGCCCCAAACCGGGGACCGGAGACATCGCTGGGCGATATCGTGCTGGCTGTGCAGACGGAGATTCCGCTGGTGAAGCAGCATTTGTGCGACACGCTCTGGGCCATCCGGGGGGAAGGCGCGCAGGCAGAACGGTACAACCGACTCACGGGCGAGCGCCGGCCCCTGACGCTGCGTCCCTCGCGCGCCACGACGATCGAACACGGGTTCTCCACGATCTCCCGGTTTTTCCCCGGCGGTCGAGACGTGCTCGCTGCAATCGATGACGCGCTCGTCGAAACACTGCTGGGGCCGGTACAGCCCGGTAGGGCGCATTGTTTTGAGGACCAATACATCGCGACCGGCGGCCAGTTGTACGAGTTGATGACCGGGCACGACCGCTTCGTGGCCGACCTCCGTCCGTATCTCGCGGCGCTCCTATCCGAACGCGGCGAATCCAACGGCATCTGCTGTCATCCCTATGATCTGTGCACGATGCTCATCGCGCAGGAACTCGGGATCCATATTGTCGATCCGGCCGGCGGCCCGGTCGATGCCCCGCTGCGGCTCGTGTACGACGTAGCGTGGGCCGGCTATGCCAATGGCGCCCTCTACGAGCGCATCGAACCGGTGTTAACCGACCTGCTCCAGCGCTGGCACATGATCGATGCCCTGGCCACGTCACAGGCCTGACCTGTTGGGCTCAGTTAGCGACGGCGGAGATATGGAGCGCGTGTGATGCGTCGAGGGCGTCGTACAGCGCGCGAATCCACTCCGCCAGAGGGCCTTCCGGAAGGTGGGTGAGGGTGAGCGGGGCCGGCGCGATGAGGGCAACGGCGGTGCGAAGATCGCCGGCACGGCGGATCAGGGGTATGGGCAGATGGGCGAGGAAGTCCTCATCATCCGAAAAATCGACCCCATTCAGGTGGATCGTGGCGGTTCGGACGTGCGGCGACAGCGCGCGGGCAAACAGCGTCCAGACCCCGGCCTCATCGAGTCCGATCACCTCTACCCGCTCGATCCCCTCTCGGGCCCCGAGCGCATCAAGTGCGCGCTGGATCGCGCGGATCTGGCGGACGGGCATCGTCGCGTTGTAGGTCGTGGAGTACTCGATGGAATCGGGCGGGTGCGGGGGATCGGGAAGCGGGGAGAGGACTGCGACGAGCCGGCCGCCGATCTGGTGCTGACGGGCCAGAGACCGCGCCGTACGGGCGGACGCCGCGGCGCCGGAGTGGACGATGAGTACCGCGGAATCGACCGCATCCGAGGGAGTCGGGGCGAAATACATCATCCGATCGGCCGTGTCGCTCGGAGCCTCATGAAGGACGTGGGTCAGCGCCTTCCCGTACAAGGTGCGATAGGCCTCGAGGGACGCCGCATCGACTGGGCGCGCCCGCTCGAACGCCTCTTCCGCCGCGGCTTTGTACTGACGGAAGAGGGCATCCGGGCCGGCGGGCGGACGGGGCAGATCGGCATGGAGGGTGTCGGCCGGCAGGAGACGGAGGTCGGCGGGTTCTGGCAGGGCGCCGTTGGCCGGCGTGAGCCACCGCGCAAACCAGTCATACACTGCGGCCCGGCTCTCGGCGTTGTAGTTGTGCGGGTAACCGAGGTGTACGTTCGCCACCCGATCGGCGGCGCCGTGGAGGGTGTAAATAGCCTGGATGGCCGGGAATTCCACGTCGGGCGTGTTCACCGTCCAGTCGCCGGCGGTCGAAATCATCATGAGCGGCCGTGGCGCGGCCAGGGCGCCGATCTCCACATTCTGGGCGTCGATCCGCAAGAGCGGGCTGTTTTCGCAGATACATCCGCCCTGGAAGTGCGCCGAGATCATATTCACGGGCGCGGCGACGCGAATACGGGGGTCGATCGCGGTGAGCATGAACGTCTGCGTCCCACCCCCCGAGGCGCCGGTCATGCCGATCCGTTCGGCGCTGACCTCCGGCAGGGCGCTCAGGTAGTCCAGCGCGCGTCGGCTATTCCAGAGTTGGAGGCCCATCGCGGAGAAACCCCACAGCTGGTAGAGCGGGTCATCGAAACGATGAGGAAAGCGGCCGGCCGTTTCGTTGTAGCCGATCATCGAATACGAGAAAACGACGTAGCCCTGCCGCGCAAACGAGATGGCGCGGCCGGGGATCGAGGCGATGTCGGTGTGTTCGAACCGGCCGTTTTCCCAGTGTCCGTGCGCCGACAGGATGGCGGGAAAGGGGCCTGTGCCCTCGGCAGGCCGGTACAGGGTACCCGTCAGGAAGAACCCCGGCCAGGTTTCCAGGGCGATGGCCTGGACGCTGTATCCGTCGCCCCGCGTGATTTCAGAAACACGCGGGCGGAGCGGCGTCGCCTCGGGCATTGGATGGAGACCATTGCTGACGAGGATATGATCGCGCAGCCAGGCAGCGCGGGATTCCCACTCGGCGAACGACGCATACGTCGCGGGGGTATGCGCATGATCCAGATGGTTGGCCGATTGGCTTGCGGCCGGCGCGGCGAAACCCAAACACAGGGCAATCGCGGTGAGCAGATAGCGGAGCTTCATGGGGGTGAGGAGTCCGGTTGGAAAGATCATCCGATGCGTACGGCCTGCCCGGCTTCGAGGAGCACATCGCGCTGGACCACTTCGCCTCCGATCCGTAGTTCTTCGAGGATGAGTCGGCCGCTGGATATCTCTACGGTGTAGCGCCCGCCGCCGCGTACGTCCAGTACGCCGCGGGCCGTGGGGATGGCGAATGGGATGCGATACGGCGCGTCGATGCGGGGCTCAAACGTCAGGCGCCTGGCTACGGCATCGTATTGCTGACCGGAAAGGGCCAGCGGCAGGAGCCACAGGGCGAGGTGCGCGGGATGATGGGAGTATGCCCAGGGGCTGCCATCCCAGCCGGCTTGCATCTCAAACACATTCCAGGGGTCGCGGAGCGTACGGTACTGATGAGCCGCGGCTCGTTCCGCGCCTTCGAGGGTACGGCGCGGATCGATTTCGAGCCAAATGCCCAGCGCCGCGCTGTTGTAGGTAGCCGCCTGCCAGACGACGGAGTCCGTCGGCCCGCCCCGTCCATCGGCGAGGAATCGGTAAGGCTTTTCGGAGGAAAGGGCGTCTGCGTCGTTGCCGGCGTGGCGCATGGCCAGCAGGCCGTACGGGGACGCGTTGTCCCTGAGTTCTTTTCGGATATGGCTTCGCGCCCGATCGAGTGGGATGGGGAGATCGATCTCCAGCTGGAAACACCAAAGCAGACCATACAGCGTATCGGCCTGGAGCGCGTCCGTGGTCGGTTCGTCGGCGGTACGCCAGGCGCGGTAATGATCGCCGGTCCAGAACGCTTCGTCGAACGCCTTGGAGGCGGTCGTTAGCTGATCTTTCAGCGAGGACGCGAAGGCTGTGTCGCCGGCGAGGGCCGCCATGCGGAGCGCCGCCTGGCCGGCGGCGAGGTGCAGCATTGAGCCGTAAGCCGCGAGATCCTTACGGTCGTATTGCCACCACCGGTAGAGGGAGTCCAGTCGGTCCGGCAATTCGAGCCGCGCCGCACGCTCCAACTGCCAACCCATCGCCTTACGGGCATGGGGCCACAGTTCGGCGAACACACCCCGGTCTCCAGTGGCTCGAAGGTGGGCATAGACCTGGAGGATAAACGCCGGGGCGTTATCGCTATGCACAGGCCCGTGCGCGCCGTCAAAGGGGGTACGCCGGCCCATGCCCAGGGAGGCCGGCAGGCTTCCGTCGTCGTGTTGCACCGCCGCATAGGCGCGGAGGTGGTCGCGGAGGATATCCGGAAAAAAGAGGGCGAGCGGCATGGCCCGGTGGAGGCTCGTGGGCAGACCGGAAAGCGAAGGAGCGGCAAAGGTGTCCCAGAATCGCCAGTGCTGCGTGCCGGTGAAGACGGCCGATTTGGCGAGGATGGACGGACTGTTGGCCAGGGCGTCTTGCAACGCATCGGGCATGGAATTGTCGAAACAGAGCGCCTGCCAGGTCGAGAGGCTGTTCCATACGTCCGGCAGGCGGTCGATAAACGCCTTCGCGGCGTCCGGAGCCGACGTATGGCGGCCGGCATACCCCTGTCCGATGTTGGCGCCGTTAAACGTTCGGTTCGGAAAATGCCAGCTGAGCACAAACGTCACCGCCTGTGTGGCGCCGGGTTCGACGACCGCGCGCGCGGCCGCGGCGCCGTGGTCGAATAACCCCATCGAAATCTGACCGTCGAACGTGCCCGCTTTCTCGAAGATCTCCCAGATCTCACCGAGTTCGCTGGCCACCATGCTGCTCAGGTTGAAGCCCGTGACCGTTTCGAGCGTCATCGTGCCGGCGTCCGGCGTATCGCCGTTCCGTGTGAGCGTGATGCCGCGTTGGAGGCGGAAGGTACCCTGCGTATGGTTTGGCAGATTACACATGACCGAGGCATCCACCGGGGCATTGCCCGGGTTATGCAGCAGGAGCGTGAACCCCAGGGCGGGGGTGTTGCTGAAGGCCGGATCGTTGAGGATAAACGGCGAATACGCATACCAGGCGACATCGAGTGGCAGGCCCTCGGCCTGTGGTACGAGGCGGGCGACGGGATACGCGCCGGCAAATGCCATCCGGTCGACCCCCGGAAGCTCTCCGGGAGGCTGGGTGCGGAGCGTCCAGGCGCGCGGGGCCTCCGTGCCCCGTTGTGTACGCAGGCCGACAAAAAAGTCCTCCACATCTACTTTCTCCTCGGTGCTGGCCGGCGAGCCATTGAAGATCTGCCAGTCTCGAAGGCTGCCATCGGCCCGGATTTCGATGGTGCCGCCTCCCATTCCCCCCAGGGGCAAGCCGGATCGCATCCCGATAGGGGGGGCGACGAGCCGGCGAACCTCCTCCGAACCGGTCGATTGCGCGAGATAGGGCAGCGATCCCTTGACATGCCAGGCTCCGGCGGATTCGGCGATGTGGACAGGTTGGGGCGCGAACTCGAAGCGCATGTCCTTCGACACGACGCCCTGGTGCATAAAACGCAGCGCCGCCAGTGGATGGTCGCTGTTGAAGGTGTCGGCAACGGATGCGGATTCCGTGGTGCGTGCACCCGATAATAGACCACAGCCGGCAAAAAAAGACGAGGCAAGAGGGAGCGAGGCGACCTGCAGAAAGTGGCGACGGGTGATGGAAGATCGAATGGGGGCTCCTTTCATGAAATGGCGAGGGGCTTTGCGATGCAGAGGCGGGGGCGGGCAGAAGTTCGGAAATGCCAGGCAAAAATGCTGCACGGGCACACGTAATAAGTAGCTGACGCCTGTTTCATGGATGGATCGATGCCGACGGGGCCGTATGGGTCGTTATTCAGAGCCAACCCTGCTGGCGGTACCAGGCCAGGGTGGCGGCCATGCCGGCCTCCAGCGGGGTGGCCGGCGAAAATCCGATCAATCGGCGCGCCTTTTCGGCCGAACAGGTCCAGTAAGGCGCCATGCCCAGAGCCACCTTCTGGCTATTGACCACCGATACCTGGCCGGTGAGGCGTGAAACCGCGTCGCCGAGGAGACCAGTGGCGCGTACGATCGGCGCTGGAATCTCCCATTCGAAACGCATAGGCGCCTCCAGGGCCCGGGCCATTGCGCGGTATACTTCCGGCCATCCTATATCTTCTTCATTCGTCATAAAAAAGACCTGGTCGCGGGCGGCTTCGCTGTAGGTGGCCTGAATAAGTCCCGAAACCAGGTCGTCGACGAAGATGGTGGCGAGCCGGTTGTTCCGGTTCGCGGGATACAAGCCGGCCCCCAGCCGCAGTTGTTTGAACAACTTCAGAAAATCGACATCCCGAGGTCCGTACACGGCCGACGGGCGCACGATCGTGAACGGCGACGCACCCGCCTGATCGGATAGCAGTTGTTCGGCTTCCAGTTTACTGATGCCGTAAACATCGAAAGGTTCGGCGGGGTCCGACTCGGACCTGGGGCGACCAGGGCCGGGGGCGGGGCCCGCGGCCGCCTGGGAAGACACGAGTACAAATCGCTTTAGCGGGGGCGCTACGGACTTGATGGCCTTGAGCAGGGAAGCGACCGGCTCCACGTTTCCTTCCCGAAAGCTATCGAGCGACAGCGCCTTGGTGACGCCGGCGAGGTGAATCAGATAGCCGGCCCCCTCCAGTGCCCCGGACGCCGCGATGCTCTCCGGCCGCCGGTAATCCACTACATAGGGGGTAATGCCCGGAGGAGCGCCGGCGTCTGGAGAGCGGACCAGCGCCCGTACTTCCGCGTGCTGGCCTGCTTCGTGGGTGAGCAGCGTGGTTGCAAGCCGGCTACCGATAAAACCGTTTGTACCTGTTACGACAAAGACCATGTGGGGGCGGCGAAGGAGGGTGTGGTACAAAACTAATGCACAAAAAATCGCTTATTCTGGCGCACAGGAGGCCATTTTTAAAAAAGTGGAAAAAAAGTACAGATGGTCTGTAACGAAACGAAATGGGAGGGCACTAAACGACGCTTGCAGTACTGATCATGGGATTGGCTCTACCGGGTGGAGGTAGGGCCTTTCTCAGTTTATAGGGGTCTGGTATTAGAGCCCGGTACTCCAGAGGCGGCTCTATAATCCGCACATCACGCGGCCAGGAGGCAACGGTCGATTTCAAGACGCTGCACATAGGCGCCCAGCAGGTCGGCCGCAAAATTATTCCCTGCGCGAACGACCGCACGTACCCCTTCCGGATGACCGACGGTCAATAGTCCATCAGCTCCTCGTTGCCATCGCCAGGCGCGGGAGTCTAGAGCGAGTAAAACGGCCATTTGGATGGCGCCGGCCTGGCGCCAGGTAATCGTTCCACGGGAGGGCTCCAGCGATTCATGCTGACCCGGTGGGCCGAAATAAATCCGGCGTCCATCGTTGTGACACCACGCTGGTTCGAGAGCAGCCCATCGGTTGAGTAGTGCGATCATGTAGTAATAAAAGGCCTGGTTCGTAGTGGAGGATGGAGGGTTGTTTCGGGATCATCATCCATCGAAATACCCGTAGAGGAGATCATGGGAGCTGACCATGACGGGTAACGATGGTACACGTACGGGTCCGACTACAGGTAGGAGCTTTTGCTCGGAGGCGTGGTATGGATGGCGCATTCGCCTGAGTCGGCGTCGGGACATGCGGGCACCATGAAACCACACCTTACACCAAATGTCTATGGAACTTCAACGCATAGCCAGAGAATGGGTGGTGTACGGTCGGGTTCAGGGCGTGGGCTTCCGTGCGTTTACCGCGCAATGCGCCCGGGCGTACGGGGTTGTAGGTTGGGTGGGCAACAGGCCCGACGGAGCGGTCGTGGTGACAGCCGAAGGAAGCAGGGAAGGCATGCGTGCGCTTGAAGCGCGACTACGACGCGGTCCCTCGATGGCGCGTGTTGATCGATTTGAGGAAGCGGCGCGAGAGCCGGAAGGATATGCCGATTTCCGGATTCGCTCGATCGGGCCGGCCTGACTATTCGCTGCGGGGGAAGAGGATGATATCCTTGCCATCGTAGCCGAATCCGGAGAAGTCGACTTCCAGGACCATCGCATAGGTCGTGCTGAAATCCCGCAAGACCTGGCCCACGATGGTGCCCGTGTTGAATTCACTGTCCAGCTCCAGCTCCACGCGGTCGTTGTTCAGCGAGCCCGTAAACGCGATGCTGTACACGTCCGACGTACCCACCCGCCGGCCCGGGGTTTCGACGGTCCCGGAGCCTGTCAGCCGGCCATCCTTGTTCTTGATCTCGATCTCAAGTTGGCAACAGGCGCCCGAAACGGCCGCGACGGTACTCGACCAGTTGCCATTGACAATGCTCGATTCGTCGCTGAGACGGAAGGCGTCGCATCCGCCGGCGACGACAAGCAGCACACTCAACAGGAAAAGCCGTTTCATGGTGGCACAGGCTATTGCTCTCAGAAAAATCGAAAGGATCGGACGTGTAAGATCGTTTCGGCGGGTGCAACGTGCAAGCCGGCAACCGAGCTATCGCGCCCTTCACTCTGTGCAAAACGCTCCGGCTAGCCGAAAGGTTCTCCATTCACCTGTAACGCGATGGATGTGCCCACTTAAAGTGATGGTTTAGTAGAAAAGACGGACCTCCGGAATCCGTGAAGCTCCCTTGTGGAATTGCCAACCAGTCGCTAAGCTTAGCTGGGGATCGTACGGACGCGGAGTGCGCCGCACCGGAGATCGCCCGGGCAGACGAGCCAGCGAACAGCGACCTCCGGGATGGCTGGCGCGTGATGCCGGATTGTATGAAGCAGAACGACCCATGAGACTGGCCTTCCTGTTCGTGGCGGCCGTGGGGATGGTAGCGGAGGTGGTGGCGCCGGTTCAGGCACGCGCCCTTCCACCGCGGATATCCCCCGCCGATACCACCACGGTTTTTGATCTGGTCATTTACGGCTGTACATCGGCCGGCATCGCGGCTGCCGTGCAGGGGCGGCGGATGGACCGAAGTGTCATTGTTGTCTGTCCCGAACGTCACCTGGGGGGATTGACCTCCTCGGGCCTGGGTTGGACGGATTCGGGTGTAAAGGAGGCCATTGGAGGGATAGCGCGCGGGTTCTATCGCCGCGTGAAAGCGCATTACGATGGGCCTGATGCCTGGGGATTCCAGGACCCCGCTTCGTTCGCGGGGTACGACACGGAGAACGATGCGATCTGGATGTTCGAGCCCCGGGTAGCCGAACTCACCTTCGAGGCGATCGTGGCTGAACACGGCATCGATATCCGCAGGGACGCCTGGCTCGATCGCGAACGAGGGGTCGTAAAAGAAGGCGCCACGGTGGTTTCGATTTCGATGCTCGACGGCGCCACCTATCGGGGGCGTATGTTCATCGATGCGACGTACGAAGGGGACCTCATGGCCGCCGCCGGCATCAGCTATACGGTCGGGCGTGAATCCAATAGTACCTACGGCGAGATGCTAAACGGCGTGCAGACGCGCAACGCCATCAAGCACCAGTTCGACCGCCCCGTGGATGCGTACATCATTCCGGGAAAGCCGGAGAGCGGGCTGTTGCCGCGTATTCAGGGGCGCGACCCCGGTAAAGAGGGGGAAGGAGATCACCGAATCCAGGCCTACACGTACCGGATGTGCCTGACCAATGTGCCAGAGAACCGGGTGCCGTTTCCGAAGCCGGCTGGCTACGATCCGATGCACTACGAATTGCTGGCGCGATACCTCGATCTGGGGTGGCGCGAAGTATTCGCGAAGTTCGACTCCATCCCCAACAACAAGACCGACACCAACAACCATGGCGCGTTTTCGACGGACAACATCGGGATGAACTACGCCTATCCCGAGGCCTCCTACGAGGAGCGTCGGGCGATCCTGCGTGAGCATATCGAATACCAACAGGGGCTCCTCTGGTTTCTGGCGAACGACCCGCGGGTGCCGGCGGACGTCCAGCAAGCCATGAGTGTGTGGGGCCTGGCGAAGGACGAGTTCGTCGACAACGGTCACTGGCCATACCAGATCTACATCCGCGAGGCTCGGCGTATGGTGAGTGACTTCGTGGCGACGGAAATGCATCTGCGCAGCATCCGAGCGACGCCCCGGCCGATCGGCATGGGCTCCTACAATATGGACTCCCACAATGTCCAACGATATGTCGATACCAACGGATTTGTGCGGAACGAAGGAGACATTCAGGTAAACCCGGGCGGTCCGTACGCCATCAGTTACGGCGCCATCGTCCCCCGGGCGTCAGAGGCGACGAATGTGCTTGTCCCTGTCGCCGTCTCGGCCTCGCATATCGCCTACGGGTCGATCCGGATGGAGCCTGTGTTTATGATCCTCGGCCAGTCCGCCGCTACGGCCGCGGCGCTGGCGCTGGAGGCCGGCGTAGGGGTTCAGGACGTGCGATACAGCGTCTTGGAAGCGCGACTGTTGGCGGATGGACAGGTGTTGGGCCTGCCTCGCGAGAACTGATCACAACGATTGAGCGGCAGGCGCTTGGTGCTGGAAACGCTTCTGATGGAGATTGATCCCTGTCGCGGGGTGCTAATTATATTAGGTTATCGTGAAGAAACCGCTTACAATGTTAAGTGATTATTATGTAAGCCCTTCCTGGTCGAAACATTAGTGGGGTCCCGGGTCTATTGAGAGCAGTGACATCGGCGGGCGTGCGACCGCCCGCCGGCGTCGGTAGACACTCCATCCTGTTGGAGGAGTGGCCTTTTACAAGACAAAGAGGATACACCCATGAAGAATAGAAAGCTCCCGCTTACCGCGCTGCTATCAATGATGGCCGTCATTCCGGCGGCGGCGCAGACCCTCGTGGCTGATTCGGAGCCGTATGTCAACCAGTACATTACAAACGGCACGGAGGCCTATGGTCCCCTGTGGTGGGACGCGCTGGCATCTGAACTGGTGTTGGGCGTTGCTCGGCCGGTTGGAGAAGTCGACGAGGCGGCGTTGCAGAATGTCATCTTCTTCGCGGAGGTACACGGCAAGCGTCTGAACCTCAAGCCGGCAGTTCCGTACCTGCTCGCCGTTTATCGCGACGATGAACGCGAGGGGACACGTATCATGGCGCTGGCTGCATTACATGCAATCGGCAATCGCGCCGCGATGGACGACCTGCGTGATGGCATCGCCCGGGAGCATTCGCCTCGTGTGAAACGTCTCACGGTGGCGGCATTATCGGCATACTACCGGTAGACCGTTCGTATGGACAACATAACAACACCCCCTGTGCACGTCGCGAATCGCTTGCCCTTCGGCCCCCCGAACGATGGGCGAGCGAGGGTACATTGTGCACAGGGGGCTTGTTGGGACTAACATAAGGATCTGCCCTCGCGCCCGCATAGGCCGATTGGCTGAACTTTACGTATCACCGTACGCTAGTTCGATCATCCAGGCGATCTCATTTCGCCTCCCCTTCAACTTCCGCCGGCTCTTCCACGACCAGGTTCATATCCTGCAGTGCCGCAGAAATATTGGGGAACGAATCGTCATAAAGCTGGACGGCCATTTCTTGCAACGAAGAGCGCCCGGAGCCGTTGGCGGCGGGTAATGTGCCCTTTGCAATCGCCACGCACGCTTTCCAGAGCGATGCACGCAAGCCCCATTTGTTGATGGAGTACCGGGTGCCCGTGCGTTTGCCACCCCGTTGGATGGATACCTGGAGATGGGCTAGAGGCCCTTCGCTCCCTTCAACGAAGGTAAGGCTCAGACCAGGAACGCCGGTCTTCACGTGTTTTGAGCCTGATTCCACCGTGCGAGAGGCGAGTTTCGGCGCATCTTTTAGCTTTTCATCGCGCCACGCAACGGCTTTCGCGAGGGCCTCCTCCTTGCCACCATGGACACCGTCGGAGAATAATTTCGAACAGGGGTTCGACTTCCGTCGAATTCGGACCCACCATCCGTGCGTCTTCTGGTAATCCAGACGCGTGATGTGTTGTAGTGACATGTCTATCGGAATGTCTAGGGTAAGAAGCGGACGCTGCGGCGATCTGGTAGCGATGTATGCCGCAGTGTCTATGTGGGTTATAGGGGTAGATGTTCAGGGGTAGTGTGCGTAGTCGAGCCTACCAGCGCCGGCGAATCAGAACGAACGGCCCTCGTGAGTTGTCGGTCAGACGAGTAGATTGCGATCCTTTATGAAGGATGGACTCGGCTAATAGAGCGGCTGAACATACATATTAATGCCGCATATCCTCAAATGGTTGCATAGAAAATTCTAGCAAAAAATTGAGGGGACGTCACGTAATGGGATGATATTTCGGAAACGATTGTCGATCTTTCGGTTCAACAACAAGCAATCTGCAAAATGAGCGATTCAATTCAGAACAAACTATCCGATGATATCGCGGAAAAAGCAGATATGATTCGGAAGAAATATCAGTACCGCCGGCTCATCATGAAGAGGAAGACATCGCTCTCCCACGCAAGTGCGGTCCGCCTCATTGGGCCGGACAGCGCCTATCATCTCTACCGCCACATTTCCAGAGACTCAAGGCCGTTCGGCCCCTTTGACGCCACGGAATGAGCCGTAGACTGCATGCTGTTGGGTCGTATCGCTGAATGGGTAGTTCGAATAGGTACAGCCTTACGGCGCCGTGTTCCATAGTCAATCTTCCCTGCCACAGGTATCCGGCGCACCCTGCCTGGAGATCCTGCGGACCAATCCATGTACGCCATGTTTTCCTTTTTCAAGAAGGATCCCACCCGCGGGCTCGAAAAGAAGTACCGCGCCCTCCTCGAGCAAGCCCGCGACGCCCAGCGAGGCGGCGACATCAAACGATATGCAGAACTGACCGGTCAGGCAGAGGACGTCCTGCGGAGCATCGAGGCACTACGAAAGCCATCCGATTGAGCCGGCTCCGCTAGAATCCGAAGTGTCGCCCGAGCCAGTAGGGTAGAAGCCAGAAAGTAGGAGCTTCTTCGGTTGTACCTGCAGCGCCTCCGTCGGCGGTGTATGGGTTGCCATTGTGTTTCATGACCCTGCGTTCATCCGGGGCGAGGACATACACCAGGTCGGCCAGGCCATGTCGGTCGGGCGATCGGTTGAGGCGAACATCGGTTCGATGGCTGTTGGAGACACTCCATTCGATGAGATCGAGTGGCGTGCGGGCGAGGGTGAGCCGGCTTTCTGCGGCCAGGCGCGGCGTGAGCGGCCCGGCGCCGAGCGCGGCAGCCATATAATTCCACAGCGCGTTGCGCTCCGGCTGCACCTGAGACCAGGTGAAGCGCAGGGTTTCGATATAGGTCGCTCGTAGCGCCGGGTCCTGTTCGTATGAAAGCAGGGGAAAGATGGCCAGGAAATACAGTTCGTCGTCCGAATAGTTGATCTCCCATTCCTGGCTGCCCCAGCGGCGGTATTCGAGCGTGAAGTGCGCATACCCTCGGTTTACCCGATCGAGATAGGCGTGCTGGTAGATCGAGTCTCCAGTGATATGATAGGTCGTTTTCAGGATCGCCAGTAACTCGAGTGCACGCAGAGCGCGCTCGTAGTCGCCCTCGGGGGTAGCGAAGTACTCCTCGTTCCAGCGCCCCCAGCGGGTAGGGAGGCCGTCGATATCGATCAGGTCGTAGTTGTTGGCCATGAGGTAATCGCTGAGCCGGCGCACATAGGTCCGGATTTCCTCCTTTTCGGCCTCATTGGCCACGAGGTCAAAATAGATGGCGTAGCCGTAATAGTGACCAACGGTTTCGTCCGAGCTGGTATCGCTTTTCCACTCCAGATCGGCGCCAGGCACGCGGTGCCACTCGCCATTGTCTTGATGGGGCGCGGGCTCGTCGAGCCGTCTGTACGTGCGGGCATAATAGCCGGGGATGGGATCGATCGTTTCAAGCCGCATGAGCGCGCGGAGCGAGCGTTCGGCGTTGATGCGCGCGGTGGCGTCGCCCGTGACCCTGAAGCGATAGGCGTGCGCGGCGAGGTACATCGCTGTCCATAAGCCGTCGTTGTCGTCGTCGCTGGTGACGCTGGAGGCGAGGTCGCCGGGGGTGAGCAGCTTCGAGCGCGAGACGAAGCCATGGCGGACGTGGCGCGCTTCGACCACGGCATCGAATCGGCCGGCCTTCTCCGCAAAGGTCATCGGCTCAAACGCAATCCGCGAAACCCCGGTGGACGTCCGGACCCAGGCGGTTTCGAAGGGCGCCTGGGCGACGACGATCTGCCGGACGGAGTCGTCCGACAGCCAGCGTTTGCCGGCGAAATACTGCCAGCGTTCCCATCGTTCGGTGGCGGCCGGGTCGAACCGAGCCGCCCCCTGCGGGCCGCCCAGCCAGAGCACCCCGGCCGGCGTGCGCGCCAGTATCCGGAGCCCTTCCACCGGGCCGCGTTCGGCATGGCTCCAGGGCTCGCCGGCGCCCTCGACGCGTACCGCGTACGGAATCGATGCGTCGTCGATCGAATACGAGGTGGCGGTCTTCTGGAAAAACACGCCGTCAAGCGTCTGGGCCAGCGCCGCGCCGGGGACGATGAAGGCGAGTAGAAGGAGGAGGCGTTGAACGTTCTTTCGTTGAACGTTTAATGGCGAAACCATGGTGGGTACGGCGATGGCGTGATCTAAAAAATAGGAAGGACGCTCAGCGTTTTAAACGTTCAACGCGCTCTCGTTTACAGCCGGTAGAATGCCCGCGCATTCTCCGCGTACAGTTTCTGAACATCTGTCTTTGAGGCGGTTTTGATCGATTTGGCGAGTGTTTCTACCCACCGCGCGTACCTGGTGGCCTGGGATGCGACGGGCCAGTCACTGCCGTACATCACGCGGTCCCATCCAAAGCATTCGATTACGTGTTCAATGTAGGGCGCGAGGTCGGCGAGTGTCCATGCGTCATGATCGGCTTCCGTCACGAGGCCTGATAGTTTGCACCACGTATTGGGTAGCCGGGCGAAGACCTCCATCAACTCGTCCCACGGAGACAGGATGTGGCTCTTGATAAACGGCTTGCCAATATGGTCCAAGACAAAGCGGACGTTCGGGCACTGTTCGACGAGTGTAATCGCATTGCGGAATTGATCGTCTCCCTTGATGCATAGTTCGAAGTGCAGGTTATACTCGGCCAGCATCCGGACGCCGTCGACAAATGCCGGCTGGAGGCAGAACCAGGGATCGGGCTCGAACTGGATGATGCGTCGGACCCCCTTTACGAGTGGATTGGCGGCGAGGCGGGCCACGTCTTTGCGGGCGTCTTCGCCGCGTTCAAGGGGCGCCCAGGGAACGATGCCGGCGATGCGGGGATCGGTCATGGCGAGGTCCGTCACCCAGTCCGCTTCCGCCTGAGACTGAGAGGGGTCGGCTTCGCACTGAACGAAGACCATTTTTTCGACCTCGATCGGTGCGGCTGCGGCGTAGAAGTCCGCCAGCACGTGCGGTTTGTTGAGCAGCGGAAGGTCGTCCAGCCAACGGTAGCGGAGCCTGCCCGGGTCCCACAGATGGAGGTGGGTGTCGATGATAGTGTGTGCAAACATGGGTCTGGATGCATGTGGAGCGAGAATGATGAAAGCGATTGGCCGATCGTCCTGTGTTTGGTATTCTACGGCTGTTCGAGAACACCAATCGCCGTCTCACTCGAGAGCCCATGATACACACTCTCCGCCTTCTTCTGCTACTGATTTTCGTCTTCGCCGGCTGTGGGCGGGCTGCAGTGCCCGGGGAGGCCGACTGGCTGGTGCGCGCCCTGGACGTTCCGGCGCGGGTGACGATCGACGCCGGCCGGAACGAGATGACGCTGGAGAATGGGCTCGTTCGCCGCACCTTCCGCCTGGCGCCCAACGCGGCAACGATCGCCCTCGACAACCTCGCCACCGGAGCGTCGATGGTGCGAGCTGTCCGTCCGGAGGCACGTATTCAGTTGAATGGCGTCTGGTTCGATGTAGGCGGCCTGACCGGCCAGCCCAACCAGGCCTATCTCACCGAAGCCTGGCTGGAGGGTTTGCAGGCGGATACAGCGGCTTTTCGGTACGCCGGCTACCAGGAGGGGCCCATCCAGCCCCATCTCACCTGGAAACAGCGCCGCTATGCCGGTTCGACGACCTGGCCGCCGCCGGGCCGTGAGTTGACCCTGCGGTTTGTCGCCCCCGTTGCCGGCGGGTTGACGGTGGACGTTCATTACGCAATATACCATGCGATGCCCGTTATGGCAAAGTGGTTGACGGTCCGTAATGGGGGGACGGAGTCGGTCCGATTGGATGCGTTCGTGAGCGAAGTGCTGGCGGTGGTGGAAGCGGAGTCGTCCGTCGAGCCGCGCGAGCGCTGGGTGTTGCCGCCGATCCACATCCAGAGCGACTACAGTTTCCACGGCATGGACCCCGCCTCGGCGAACGTGACGACGCGCTGGCTGCCGGATTCGCTTTACGAAACGCAGGTCAGTTATCTGCGTGCGACGCCGGCATTACTCGAAAGCCGGCCGCCGATCGGGCCGGCGGTGGACCTGGCGCCCGGGGACTCACTCGTCACCTACCGCACCTACGAGCTGTTCCATGACAGCGACGACCGGGAGCGGCGTGGCCTCGCGCTCCGGCGTATGTACCGTACCGTCGCGCCCTGGGTGACCGAAAACCCCATCTTCATGCATGTCCGGGAGTCGGACTCCGAATCCATCCGGCGCGCCGTGGATCAAGCGGCGGACGTCGGGTTCGAGATGGTCATCGTAACCTTCGGGAGCGGGTTCGACATGGAAAACGAGGACCCGTCGTACATCGCTCGGATCAAGGCGGATGTCGATTATGCCCACAGCCGGGGCGTGGAGCTCGGCGGTTATTCGCTGTTGTCCAGCCGGCGGATCGACGATGCCACCGACGTGATCGACCCGGCGACGGGCCGGCCTGGCGGGGCGGTTTTTGGCCACGCGCCCTGTCTGATGAGCGACTGGGGGGATCTGTATTTTCAGAAACTCGAGCGCTTCTTGGACGCCACCGGCCTCGACATCCTCGAACACGATGGGTCGTATCCTGGCGATGTGTGTGCCTCCACGGCCCATCCCGGCCATCGCGACCTACAGGATTCGCAGTGGCGTCAGTGGGAGCGTATCACGCGATTTTATGGGCGAGCGCTGGCGAATGGGGTGTACCTCAACGTCCCCGATCTCTACTTCTTGAATGGATCGACCAAGGTAGCGATGGGCTATCGGGAGACCAACTGGAGCCTGCCGCGTGACCAGCAGATCATCCACGCCCGGCAGAACATCTATGACGGCACGTGGGAGAAGACCCCGTCGATGGGCTGGATGTTCGTTCCGCTTGTCGAATACCATGGTGGTGGTGAAGCCGCGACCCTCGAGCCGCTGTCCAGGCATCTGGATGCGTACGAAGCCCATCTGGCCAACCTGTTCGGAAACGGCGTGATGGCCGCGTACCGTGGGCCGAGATTGTACGATACGGACTCGACGAAGGCCGTCGTTAAGAAGTGGGTGGATTTCTACAAAGCGTACCGTTCCGTGCTCGACGGCGACATCATCCATGTCCGCCGCGCCGACGGGCGGGACCTTGACGCCATGCTGCATGTCGATCCCTCAGGCGAGGTCAAGGGCCTGGCGATGATCTACAACCCGACTGATCACGTCATCGAGAAAACGCTGAGACTGCCACTGTACTACACCGGTCTGGCGGACGAGGCGACGATCCGGATTGGCGATGGGCCGGAGCGCACATACCGGCTTGACCGGGGGTATGGCGTCGAGGTCGCGGTGAGCGTGCCGGCGAAAGGGTGGACGTGGGTGGAGATTAGCGAATAAACGATTGGTGATGAGCGATTAGCGAGGTGTCATGGTCGGGTAGTGGTCATCGGGGTGTGTCAAGCAGGCGGACGAGGGTGTCGTGTACGCGTGGGTCGGATAACATGAGGGGGTGGGCGGCGGTGGGGATGCGGATGTCGGGGTGGTTGGCGAGGATGGCTCTGCGGGCTGGGAAGACCAGGAGGTCGAACGGCGTCCAGAGCGAGACGAAGTCGACACGACGCAACACTTCCGCGTCGCGGTTGAGGTCGTTGATAAACGGGCTTCCCGGGCGCATCTGGCGGAGCCCGGGGAGGGGGGCGAGGTGGGACCAGACGGTGCCGTGGTGTGGGGCCGCGAGGGTGATGAGCCGGCCCACGCGCTCTATGCCGCCGAGGCGCTGGACGTAGTAGCGCGCGATCAGGCCGCCCATGCTGAACCCGATGAGGTCGAACGGCTGGCCGGCCAACCGCGTGTTGGCGAAGGCGTCAAGTTGGCCGGCGAGGGCCTCTAGGCCTATCCGCCCATCGTTGGGCCGCAAGTTGATCGCATGAGGCGTGTATCCTTCCGCGGCGAGCCGGGAGGTGAGCCGGCGAAACACGGCGCCGGTGTCGAGAAAGCCGTGCACGAGCACAACAGGTCGGTGCGTGGGGGATTCGTTGGGCATCGAAAGAAGCTTTGGCATTTGTGTCGGGATTGGCGCGGCGTATCCGCATGTCCCCATACACACTCCTATGACGCGGCCATCCTCCTCATCCTCGCCGCGTCGTTCGCCTCTCGTTTTACGCGTACATCCTGTAACTGTCCCAGACAAACTCGTATGGCCAAGTCAACCAAAGAACGCGTGGCGGCTGACGTCGCGCCCGACCAGCAACAGCTTACGGAACGTCAGGCATTCCGCCTGAGCGAACTGACCGGCGTGCCGGCGAAGGAACTCGTCAAAACGACGTTTACCGATGCGCACGAGCGCGTCAAGTGGCTGATCGATCCCCAGCTACTCTTTTTCCGCCGCATCTGCGGGCGCGTCGTAAAAAACGACCCGGCGACCGGCGTGGCGTACGGTGTGCCCAACGCCACGGTGCATGTCGAAGATACCGACTGTTCGTTCCTCAGTTATGCGCCTTCCACGTCTCCGTATTACTGGCTTTTCCCTTTCAATTGCCACCGCGAAGTCATCGCCACTGTCAAAACCGACGCGTGCGGCAATTTCTGCGTGTTCGTGCCGCGGTGGGAGATCGACTGGATCCTGCGGTTCCGGCTCAAATTGATCTGCTTCCCGGACATCCGGATTCCGAATCTTGAGGATATCATCCGCGAGCGTTTCCCGTTCCCCGAGCCGGATCCGGGGCCGCTGCGGTTGGATCGGCCCGAGGTGTTCGAGCGGCTCCAGGAGGTACTCGGAAGCGCCGCGAGCGCGCCGCTCCAGGCGTTGCGAAGCGCCCCCGTGTTCGGGGCGAATGACGAGGCGGCGCGGGCGCTGCTGGCCCGGCCGGCCTTCACGACCCCGCAGCCGCCACCCATGCCGGCGGAACTCGCCGGCCTGAGCCGCGACGAGCGCGACAAGGCGTTCGCGGACTTTGTAGCCCGTCAGGGCCTGAACGTCGGTGAGCTTTCTCTCGGCCAGTATGTCGGACCGTTCTTGAAGTGTAAGACGGTGCTGGTGGCGGAGTGGACGCCGCTGTTCGACATGCCCGACATCACCTTCCGGGTGACGCAGGACTACGACCTGGATGGCGTCGAGGAGGTTATCTACAGCGAGGGCTATTTTGACGTTCGCTGGAACGCCGGCTCGATCCCGAATGTGACGCTTGTGGCCTCTGGCAGCGCGTTGGCCTCGTCGATCTGCGAGGGGCCCATTATGCCGACGTGCACACAGCCGACCATCGTGACGGCCGGCCTGATGCCGCTTACGCCGGCATATCACCAGGCCTCGGGTTACGCGGTGCGGCCGAACCGGCCCCGCCGGCTGCCGGCGCCCGACAACGCCTTCGGGTTTTCCGACAGCCCGCGGCTGGCCGTCGGCGAAGCACCCTACGCGGGGACGATCCAACTCCATGGATGCCATCGCTTTACCGGAGCCTCCTACTACCGCCTGGTGTATGTGCTGGAAGGCGCCTCCGAGGTACCGTTTACCTCGTTCAGCTGGCATGCGCCTCGTCTGGGCGGCGGCCCCCCTGTGCCCTTCATCCCGGATGCCAACGGCTGGTACGGGATCGTGCCGGCGGCCGACCTCGTCTTCCCGCATTGGCTGCTCAACTGGGAGACCTGGCGACTACCGAACGGACGCTACGTCGTAAAACTCCAGCTGGGCAACGCGGCAAAATCCGTGGTCGATGAAAGCGCGACCGTGGCGTTCGTGGTGGATAACGCGGCGCCGAATGCCACCTTTGGAACGATCGATTGGCGGCCGGCCGGCGGCAGCTGGAATCCACTGCCTTCCATCTGCCCCGTCCTGTATCGCCCCGCCGGGATCGACCTGGAGATTCGGGTGAACTACGCGGCGTCGGCCGACCACTTCCGTGATGTGCGGCTTGGCGTGAGCGGCTGCGACGGCGCGGCGCTGACACGGGTGGGCAACATGGCGGTCGCCGCCGACCGGAGCCGGTTCGAGCACTGGCACATCGGGCCGGCGGACAACGCGTGGGGCCACACGGGCACGTTTGTGCTGCCCGCGGGCGCACCGGATGGCGCCTATACCGTCGCCCTGGATGCCTATGGACGCGCCTTTAACCCCGCCGGCAGCGACGGCGGCCCCGGGGCGGACTGGCACTACGACCCCGCGTACGCCCGCTCGCACCCACGACGCGCGATCTGCGTCATTACGGAAGGGGTTTAAGGAAAAGGTAAAAGGTAAAAGGTAAAAGGTAAAAGGTAAAAGGTAAAAGGTGCTTTGGCCTATGCCTTTCCCTTGAACCTTAAGCCTCGAACCTTAAACCGTCTTCAAGACCTCAGCCGGCGGTTCTCGGGCACGGAGGTGCGGGTCAGCCCCTGGTTGACCTGCGCTTCCGTGCCCTTTTTTATGCCGTCGTAATAGCCTTCCGATTTGCGTAGGGTGACGGTCGACATCCGGGGCTTCTGGCCGGTGGTTTGTTTGTACCACACTTCGATTTGCTCTCGCTTGTCGACAGGGATGATGGCGCCATCAATCAGTTTGTGTGGAAAGACGCGCTGGGCGATGGTGCGCAGCCGGCCGTGGACGGCGTCCACCCATCCGGCGCGAAAGTCGTTGACCTCCCAGCGTTCGGGTGGGGGGTCATATCGCCCCGTGAAGGCCCTGGTGTGTCGTTCGAGCTGGGCGACGAGGGCGTCGAACAGGTAGAGGGCGTTTTCGATGTCGGCCGGCATGCCGCTGAGCACCCAGCGCGCGCGTACGCGGCCTTCTGCGCTGCCCGAAATGTAGAGGTCGTATACCCCGACAAACGCGCAGATGGTATGCATGAGGAGCGACGCCCACCCCGGGATCCGGTGCCAGCGGGTGTGGTGCTGCTGGATGACGTAGCGGCTCGTCTCCAGGTCGGCCGGCGAGATCATGTGCTTGCGCATCAGCTCCATCGCCTGGCGCTCGGCGCTTTCCGACTCATGGACGCTGGAGGTGCCGGCGGCCAGCGCCAGGAGCTTACCGATGCGCTCGATGATTTTGGGATCGACGGGCATGAAACGTTGATTCGTTGAACGTTTTCTCGTTGAACGTTTCAATCGTTGAACGTTTCAACGTCCCATCAACTCCTCGGCAATGGCTTCCGTGATGACGATCGGGAGGGCGATACGGGAGCAGGTGCCCTTCTGGAGCACGCTTTCCAGGGTCAGTGCGCCATCGTAGAGTTCGACGATGCGTTTGGCGATGTAGAGCCCTATGCCGAGGCCCTGCTGCTCGTAGCTATCGCGTTCAAATTGCATGAACGCATTGATCTGGTCGATGTGGGATTTGCGCATGCCGCGCCCGGAGTCGCGAAATTCGATCACATAGAACCCATCCGGCGTGGTGTGGGAGGTGAGGAGGACGGGTGCGCCGGTGGTCGAGAACTTGAACGCGTTTTCGAGTAACTCGTGGATGAGGACTCGGAAGTGGTCCGGGTTGATGCGGATGGCCGACGGCGCAAGGTCCAGCACGAGGTCATTCAGCCGTTGGCGCTTGTTGGCATCCTTTTCGGCGATACACCGGATGAATTCGAACGCATCCTCGATATAGGTATGTTTGAGCGCGTCGAATTTTTCGGGGTCGGACTGCAGGACTTCGATCTCGGTGAGGACCGCGTACTTCTCGGCCAGTTCCTCGAGCCGGCCGCCGGCGGCGTACACATCCCGCATCATATCCCTAATCTCCCCCATCTTAAACAGATCCGTCTCTTCCGAGATCATCTGGGCGTACCCGATGATGACGCCCAGGGGCGTCCGAAATTCGTGCGGGATGACCCGGGAGATATTGCGTCCGAGTTCGCGTAGTCGCTCCTCGAACGTATGGTGATGACGGGCCTGTTTGTCCAGCCGTACTCGTACGGCGTTTAACACGTCGTCCGCCTTGAAGGGCTTGGTGAGATAGTCGTCCGCGCCCTGGTTCATGCCGAGGCGCTGCTCGGCGGGATTGGCCAGCGCCGTGAGGAAGATGAAGGGGATCGTCGCGGTTGTGTGGTCTCTGCGGAGCGAGGCCAGGACATCGTAGCCACTCATCTCGGGCATCATCGCATCCGAGATAATGAGGTTCGGAATTTCGCTCCGGACGAGCGTGACGCCCTCGAATCCGTTTCGAGCACCGAACACCTCGAATCCCTTGGCCTCCAGGAGGTCGGTCAGGTTATCGAGGATGTTCGGATCGTCTTCTATCAACAGGATCGATGTCATGAATCGCTGGTCGGTTCAAGCTGACAATGTCGGGGAAGCATGATGGTGAACGCAGTCCCTTTTCCCAAGGTCGATTCGACGGTGATGCTTCCCTGATGCATGGAGACCGCGCGCTGCAGGACCGTCAGGCCCAGGCCAGTGCCCGGACGAGTGTCGACGTTGCTGGCACGGTGAAACGGTTCGAATAGGTAGGGCACGTCTTCGGGAGGAATGCCGATTCCTTCGTCCGTGACACTCAGGATGAGAGTATCGACCTCGGAGCGCATGGTAATAACGATTCGCTTGCCGGGGTCAGAGTATTTGACGGCGTTGGACACCAGATTGGTGACGGCCATCCGAATCAGACTCGGATCGGAGGTCATCATCACGCCGTTCTCCGGTAACGTCAGATCCACGCTGTGTGCGTTCAGAAGGCCGCCCATGGTCAGTTCTTCCATGAGATCCAACAGATACGCCCGCGCGTCCAATTCCTGTTGGTGGCATTCCATGTGGCCGGAATCGATACGGCCGAGGATCAACACATCTTCGAGTAGACCGGTCATGTGCGCGACATTGCTCTCGATCCGATCCAGATGTTTCTGAATTTTATCGGCCGGCCAGAGGGTATAAAACCGATTGAGGAGTTCCGCCGACGAATGGATGGTGGTCAGCGGCGTACGGAACTCGTGCGAGGCCATCGCGATGAACCGCGTCTTTAATTCGCTGAGCTCCTTTTCCTGTTCGAGCGCCTTGCGCATTTCCTCGCTGGCCTGCTCGGCGGCGATTTTGGCGAGCTGCAGCTCGCGGTTGGAGGCCGCGAGGTCTTCCAACGCGCGGTTGAGCGCCGAGGTGCGTTCGTGGACCTTGGTCTCCATGGCGATGGCCGCCTGGAACAGCACAAACGAATCGCCCTGCCAGTCGAGGCCTCGCTCCACCCGGTTGCTCAGCGCCCGGTTGATTTTTTCAAGCCTGACGATGCGTGCTTGGAGGGGTTCACAGGAGGGGCAGTCCGGCGCGTCACACGGGGAGGTATGGGTCGATTCAGGCTGCATGACCGATCGCCACGCCCGTCAGCGTCTGGTTTACGTGCATCGCATTAAATTGGTCGTCGTAGGTGCTGAAGCCGATGACGTTGTTGGCGGCATAGATCCGGCCGACCTGTTCCTTGATCCCATTTTGCTCCATGTCGCCGTTTATTCCGGCGACGAGCAGGCGGGACGAGTCCGCCTGGGTGACGACCATCTTGTCGTCCGTCGCCACGAAGTGTTCCGTTTTGAATAGGGTGAAGGGGAGGTGGGTGTCTATGAGGATAAACACCGCCGAGCGTTCGTGGAAGTCGCCCTCATGGAAAACGAAGGTGTGTTCGAAGCGCGTACCATCGGCGGCGGAACCACCGAACCGCTGGATGTCGCCCAGTTGTCCGAATAGAGCATTGGCAATGACTTCTTCCTGATGTGAAAGCCCATCGATGAGCATCAATCCGAACGTGTTGCTGCCCGTCGGGAGGCATCCGCGTGCCCGAAGGTCGGTTAGGGCCGACTGGGCGAGGAACGCGGCCTTACTCATCGGCGAGTCGTCGATCTCATCGATGCGCGAGATCGCGACCTGAAAGTCGGTTACTTCGAAACTGACGCCGGTCAAGGATGCTGTCCGATAGCCGAGCGGCCCGATTTCGCCGGCCGTCGTGCAACCCACCAGCGGGGTGGCTGGAAACTGCGCGCGCAGGGCTTCCCCCAACTCGGAGAGGGGACAGCCAGGCGAACAAAAAAACAACGTGTGCACTGCGTCGCGCTGGAAGAGCGCGTCGTGGAGTTCTTGCGTTGCGAGCGAGGCGCCATGGCGGAGGCTGGCGGTGTCTTGCGCGATCATGGAGAGCGATACGGCGGTGCCGGGCGAAGAGACGCCGCAGGCGGTTCGGTTCGCCGGGGTGAGGACAGACGAACCGCGAGGTTTGACCGGGAGTATCGGCTCCGAGAGGTGGTTGGTTAACTCATCCAGGACATGAAAAAAGGATAAAAAATACGGGGGGTCTGTTGCGGACACAGACCCCCCTACGGGTACTCAAGGCAGCCGGCCGGCCAGATTACTGATCAGCCGACGGCTCTATATTCATCCGCGATTGTGATGGTTGGTGTTGGGTTAGTGCGTTCAGGGTAAACTGGACCGTACAACGGTTGCCGAATCGTCGTTCTGGCGGACTTCCTGGGTAGCTTCCCGAATCCGTGCGCCAAGGTCGGCCACGGCATCGGCGAGCTCCGTTCGCTGCGCTTCAAAGGCTGTATCGGAGGCCGATTGGAACGTACTTAGCGTCGTGGACAGCTCGTTGAGGTCTTCCTGCAACGTCTGCATGGTTTCGGCGTGACGCTCCGTGTTAGCCGGCTTGTCGGCGGCGGCGTAGCGCTGGAAGTCGGACAACTCCATCTCCAGCTCCGTCAGGCGGGCATCGATGGCTTGTTCAAAAGCCCCACGATCGTCGATCGCCGAGAGGCGCAACGACTCGAGGTCCTCCACGATGCGACGCCACTGCGTGTCGATCGCCTGGCGGCGGGATTCCTGTTGGTCTTCCGTTGCGTCCGGAAGGGCGCGCAACTCCGTTTCAAGCGCGTCACGACGGTATTGCAAGCCGGCCACACGAACGCGGAAGCTGTCTGACAGTGTCTCCGTGTCGGATTCCATGTGCATGCGGAAGGCATCTATTTCCATATCGAGATTGTCGAGGTCGCGTTCGACCCGGGTACGGTAGTCGTCCATGGCGCCGGCATATGCGCCGGGCACTTCGGTCATGGCGTCGTCTTGCGGCATTTCAGACTCGCGCGGGGTTTCAGTGCAGGCGGCGAAAAGCAGCATAGGCACAAGGGTGGCGAGCATAGCGCGGGATACGTTGGATACATCCATGGAAGCGTCGGAGATTGGAGAGTGAGGTGATCGGAGGACGAGGCGCCCGTTCGGGCAGGGGCCGGCATTCTATCGGAACCATTGGGGGGCGCCGGCCCCTACCGCTGGGCGTAGCGATCGGGGGGATCGCTACGTCGTCTACCGGCGGTTGTTATCCTCGTCAGACTTCTTGGCGGCCGGTTTCAACACGGTGTCGATACCGTGGATGACGCCGTTCGTGCTCATGATGTCGGGAGTTACGATGGTGGCTTCGCCGATCATCGTCTTACCGGACTCGCTCACAATCTTCGCTTCGCCGCCATTAGCCAGTAAAACGGTTTCCATATCCGTAGCTTTTTCGCTCGGGATGGTTTCCATGACCAGATGGCCACGCAGAACCTCGGTCATCTCCTCCATGCTCATGCTGTTAAAGGAGGTCGCTTTATCAAATGCGGAGTCCGTGGGGGCAAACAGGGTGAAGGCGGTCGCCGATTCGAGCTGACGAGCGATGCCCGTTTTCTCCAGGGCGGCGATGAGCTTCGAATACTGGCCGGCCTCCTTAAGCGCGGCAAGCACATCCACTCCTTCTTCGGTCGTCAAGCTGACCTGCTCGACCGGTTTATCGACATCCTGCGCAAGCGCCGAGATCGGGGACGAGGCAAACAAAGCGCCTGCAACGAGCAGGGCGAAACAGGCACGAAGTGACGTTTTCATATGAGAACCTTCTTCTAGTGAACGGTTGTAGCATGCCGTGAACGAGTAGCCGTTCATTCGACGCACCCAACATAGGCCGATACGGGAAGGAGATGCTTTATGAAGGTCCGATGAATGCCTGATTATTACCTGATGGAAACCTGAGGGATGGCTGAAACCGGGTCGGTAGCGCTTTTTTGGCGGTTTTTGAGGTGCTGATCAATTATTGTCGATGAGGAGAATGTCGCTTTCGATGCGTTCGGTTTGTGCGTAGATGAACCAACGGCCATCGGGAGAGACGGCAAATACACTGCCCTGTGGAGTAGGGCCGAGCGCGGCGATGGGGGTGATGCGACGCGTAGTAAGGCTGAAGTAACTGATGGAGGAACGGGTAGTGGATCGATCGATGAAATACAGCCCGTTGCCGACGACGCTCCAGTTGCCCTGATCGAGCGGTACCACGCCAGGCACTACGATGGCCGAGGAATCGGCCTCGGGGAAGAATTGCCAGATGCCTGCTTCGTGAGGTTTCATAAAGAACAGCACCGTACCATCTTCGGACTCCATCGCCGCGATGCCATCCACCACCGTGTACACGGAATCGATAGGCGGGTGAGCGAGTGAATCGGCCGGCGGGGTCGCTGAGGTATCGGGAGACACCGGCAGGGCGGACTTGACGATACGCCAGCGTTCGTTTGCATTCGAGGCGTAATAAATCCACCTTCCATCGCGGGACCACGCGGGCGCCAACTCGTCGGCTGGACTGGCGGCGATGGGGTGTGGCATGCCGGCGACGGCATCGATCCGGTAGACATCGGCATGGCCATTCCGCCAGTGCACGAAGGCCAACGAAGCACCATCGGGCGACCACCTCGGCGTGCTGACGATGCCGTCTCCGAGCGTCGTACGCTGAAACGCGTTGGCACCGTCCGCGTCGGCGATCCAGATCTCGCGGGAGCCCGATTGCGTGGATACGAAGGCGATCCTCGAGCCATCGGGAGCGATGGCGGGGTCGGAATCCCAGCGTGTGGTGACGATCAGGGGGCGGGGTTGTTGGGAACGATGGAGTTGCCAGAGGTCCGTGTAGGACGTACGGCGTTCAAACGCGATGCGTGCACCGCTCCGATCGATCGACGGCTCGCGGAGGTGAGCATTGTAGCCGGCCGTCGCCACCCAGATCGGTCTGCCCCCGAGTAAGGCGATGCGCCACAGGTTGGACATGCCTCCGCGCAGGGAACTGTAGAGGATGTGCCGGCCACTGGGATCCCATTCGATCCCGTTGATTTCTGTGTTATCCCGGGTGAGTCGCGACGGTAGGCTGTCTCGGCGAGCGATCGTATAGATGTCCTGTACGGGCGGTGATAGGGCGCGGACAAACGCGATACGGTCGCCGTCGGGGGAGAAGGTGGGTGAAAGATCGCCGTAGATGTGATTCGGCGGGAAGGTGCGTTCGCGCAGGGCGAGGGTTTCGATCGGCATCTCATACAGCGCAAACACGCCATGGGGCGAGCGCTCGATGGAGAGCACCAGCATGGAGCCGTCGGGCGACCAGGTCATGCCTTGCACGTCTCGTGCGCCGAAGGTGGCCAGCTCCCGCTCGCTGCCGCCGAGCGAGGGCGTGAGGTAGATGCCTGTGGTCCCGGCTCGCTCGCGGATGAAGGCAACCTGCCGGCCATCCGGAGACCAGATGGGATCCCGCTCGTTACCCGGCGACCGGGTCAGCTGAAGCGACGCCTCGCCTCCGACCTGCTTGATGTATAGCTCGAAGTTATCTCCTGAGCCTCCATTCGATGCGAAAACGATCGATTCGCCATCGGGAGACAGGGCGGGGTCGACTTCTTCGCCGGGTAGACTTGTAAACGGCAATACGGACGGTTGCGCCGGCGAGGGATCCAGCATCCGATGGTAAACGAGAAAGACCCCCAGCATAAACGCTACGCCTAGGAGCGACCACGTCCATGGCGGTCGATGTTGCCCGGCGAAGGACGGCAGGGCAGACGAGATTGGGTGCGGCGGCGGCAAAAGGGCGGCAGCGGACGATCCATTGGTGGATCCAGAGTCGGCTCCATCGGGTAGGGCGGTGGTTCGAGTACCTGATACGGCATCCGCTTCAATGTCGGGGGGCGAGGCGAATGGGAGGTCTGAGACCGAGTGGGCGGCCGTGCTGGCGACCGAGTAGGCGGCCGAGTAGGCGGCCGTGTCGATTGTCGCATCGAACACGACGGCCGGCAGCAGCCGGTAGCCCGATTTTCGAATCGTCTCGATATACCGGGGCTCATTGGGCTGATCCCCTAGAATTTTTCGAAGCTCCGAGATACATCGTGCAAGCACATCGTCGGTGACGACCATGTTGGCCCACACGCTGTCCATGAATTCGTCTCGACTGACCACCTGCCCGCGGGCCCGCGCGAGGCACACAAGCACCTCCATCATGCGGGGTTCGACACGGATCGAAGCGTCCGGGCCGATCAACTCGTTCAGCGACGGTCGGGCGCACCAGTCGGCAAAACGAAAGGGCGCCGTGCGGACCGAACGCGTGTCGGGTGCGGACTCACTTCGAGTGGCACCGTCGGTTCCGAAGGGCAAATCGGTCTCGGCCATGCACGTTTCGAGCAGGTTATAGGGGCGACAGAACGAGGTCTACTGCCTGGGAAACGGAGTACGTGTAGGATACTAGGATATATCGCCTGGATAAGAAACGCGACGGCGCGCGGGTATCGGGAATAGAGCGATGGGATGACGTCGACTCTTCTCGTGAAGCTGCAGATACCTAGGTAAGATCAAGGGAAGACTTTGTTTCCAGACGCTGGGATTAGGCGCTTACGACTCGCCCGTCGCCAGATGCGCGCGTTCCGAAAGCCGAACGCGGACGCCCAGCTCCTAACGCGCGGGGAAGGGTGCCTACGATTTCCATTGTTTCAGCCGGCTTCTGTCGGGCCTATGTTGCAACGACCGAATGAAGTCACCCGCAACCGGCAACTCGTCCGTATCTGTACCCGGTGTAGTATGTCTTTCCGTATTTCTAGCCTGCTTTGCGGCTTCCTGTTGTGTATGGCCGTCGAGGCAGTGAGCTTGGCCTACCACCCTCGGCCACCATGTGTTCTGGCTCAACGGATTGACGGCCGGCACGGCGCGGCATATCCATCGCTACGGGATCATGCAGCTTCAGGCCGGCGCGCAGGCCACCGTGAACCGCGCGCCGGCGCTGCTGGAAGGCATTTACGGCCGGTATCCGGTGTCGGCGCAGGTGTATCTGCGGGTGGGTGTGGGGTAAAAGGGGTTGCAGGTTCAAGGTGCGCGGATTAAGGGGAAGTACTTTAAACCTCAAACATGAGTACTTCGGACAGTTTTCGTAAGGGAACGTGCTTGACTACCAGGCCCCTCCTCGGATCGAGGAGGGGCCTGATCAGGTACGCGGCAACACCGTTCGTGGTAAACTGTCCGAAGTGTTAATCCTAGATCAAGTAACTCAACCCCACCCGTACGTTTCGGGGATTTCCGGGGGGAGTTGGGGGCGCGAAACGGCCCTGAAACGATCATTATTCGGCCTCGATGATGCGTTGGTGACACGTGAGTATTTGGACTTCCTCGTTGGAATGTTATACTATGAGGGAGTCGTTATGTATTACCGGCGTCGACCACACTTATGGACACATCCGCGGAGGTTACCGGGCTTCTTCATGCATGGGCTCATGGAGATCCCGATGGGCTCGGGGTCTTGATTCCGTCCGTTTACGATGAACTGGTTCGAATTGCCCGCCGGCGACTGCGGGGTGAACGCGCGCATCACACGCTGAACACGCACGGCCTGGTGCACGAAGCTTATGAACAGCTGGCGGCGCTCGACATGGTGAATTGGGAGGGGCGTTCGCATTTTTTTGCCGTGGTCACCCAGATCATGCGACACATCCTGGTTGATCATGCCAGGGCGCGGCTGGCGTCTAAACGAAAGGGGGATCATGTACACGTCGCCCTGGATGACCATCTGGAGATTGGTGAAGAGACGGCATCGCTCCTGCTCGATCTGGAAGAGGCCTTAACCTGTTTACAGTCCGTGAATCCTCGTTGGGCCCAGGTGATTTCCTTTCGCTTTTATGGCGGGTTTTCTGCGGAAGAGACGGCCCGTGAATTATCCATCTCTGTGGCAACCGCGAACCGCGACTGGCAACACGCGCGGGATTGGTTGAATCAGGTGATGGCGGACGGACGTGATGCCGCCCGCCCTGTGCTCTAAAGGGAAAAGAAGATGGCGGATCAGGATGATCGCGCATATGGTCTGTTCGCGAAGGCGCTCACCTGGCCCGAGGGTGAACGCGCCGAACGTTTGGACGCGGTTTGTGGGGATGATGATGGGTTAAAAGAACGCGTTTGGGCGCTAATCGCCGGCGTGGGCCGGCCTGGCGTTTTTGATGGGCTGATCGCACAAATGGAACAGCAGACGACGCCCTCCTCAAAAATGGATGTGCCGGCCCGGATCATCGATAAATACGAGATCCGGGATGCGCTGGGCAGCGGCGGCATGGGGGTGGTGTACCGGGCCTTCGACACGCGGCTCAGGCGAGAGGTGGCGCTGAAGTTTCTGCGCGAGGACCTGACGGCCGATCCCGATGCCAAAGCCAGGCTGCTCGTGGAAGCGCAGGCGGTCGCCAGCCTGGAGCATCCCAATATCTGCACGATATACGAGGTGGGCGAAACGGCCGAGGGGCTGCTCTACCTCGCGATGCCCTGCTACGAAGGGGAGACATTACGGGCGAAACTAGAACGAGGTCCGCTACCCCTGGCGGATGCGGTGGGTTACGTTGGCCAGGTTGCGGTTGGACTGCAGCGCGCGCACGCCGCCGGCATCGTACACCGGGACGTCAAGCCGGCCAACATCCTCGTCACCACCGACCGCATCGTCAAAATCCTCGACTTCGGGGTCGCCAGGCGCGCGGAATCCCAATTGACCAGTGTCGGAGCGCAGCTCGGAACGTTGGCCTATATGAGCCCGGAGCAGCTCCGCGGTGAACGGGTGGACCACCGGGCCGACATCTGGGCGCTGGGTGTCGTCTTGTTCGAGCTGTTGACAGGGCAGCGTCCGTTCCAGGGCGAGTATCACTACGCCTTGATGTATGCGCAGTTGAATGAAGATCCGATGTCTCTGCGAACCCTCCGGCCAGAGGTCTCGCCAGCGTACGAGACCCTGATCAACCGATCACTCAGCAAAACGGCGGACGGGCGTTGGCCCGATCTGGCCGCGTTTCTTGTGGCGCTGGAGGCCGCATCCGCGCCGCCGGCCGCGAAGGCGTCCGAGCCGGCAGCCGTTCCTCGCCCCCTGCTCTCGAAAGAGGGCGAGCGCCGGCAAGCCTCCCTACTCCTGATGGTTCTGGGAGGATATGCGCGACTGGCGGAGGAATTACCCCCGTCGGAACTGGAGCAAAAGCATCAATCGCTCCTCCGGGAGGTCGAGCAGATCGTGGGAGCCCATGCCGGCCTGACCTACCGGTTTTCCGGAGAAGAGCTGATTATCCTGTTTGGTCTGCCGGAAGTCCATGAAGACGACGGCCTGCGCGCGGTGCGCGCCGCCACGGCGTTACACGCCGTCATGGGTGATCTGGCGCCGCAGTCGGTCATTACCAGCGGCATGGTGGTCGCGAGGACTACATCGGACGGGAGCGTTCCCTTCGAACTCACGGGTCCGCTGCTGAGCCGGGCCCAGCGCATGGTAGCCCGGTTGGAAGAAGGGGGTATCCTCGTGGATGGGGAGACGTTCCGGCTCGTTCGCTCCCGGTATCACCTCGCGCCGCTGGGGGCCATCTCGGTGGGACGGGGAGAGCCCGTGCCTGTGTATCGGGTGGAGGATGAACGGCGATCGACGCAGCCGCTTCCCGCCGACCTCCGTTTGACGGCCTTTGCGGGCCGGCAGCGCGAAATGGATACGATGGTGCGCTGTTTCGACCGGGTGCGGGGGGGCGAGGGACAGTTCGTGACGTTAAGCGGCGAGGCCGGCCTTGGGAAGAGCCGGCTCCTGTTCGAGTTTCGGGAATCGATCGGCCAGGAGCATGTGGCGCTGCTGATCGGGCGCTGCCAGTCCCAGGCCAGCCGTACCCCTTATTTCCCGTTTATCGACGTGTTGCGCATGGCCGCCGGGGTCGACGCGATAAAGCCGACGGATATCGATGCCGTTCGGGTGGTCGACGCGGTCCGGCACATCGGGGATGTGCTGGAGCCTTACTTGCCGGTGTTGCTCCGGTTGATGGGTCTGGAGCACCCCGACTTTCGCATACCCGCTGCCATGGAGGGAGAACAGCTGCATCGGGCCGTGATGGAAAGTCTGACGGCTTTTCTGACGACCCTGGCCGGCCATCGGCCCCTCGTGGTGGTTCTGGAGGACTGGCACTGGGCCGATGAGGCCTCGCGCAATGCCCTCGCCCTTGTCGTGGACCTGCTCTCTTCCCACCGGATCCTCGTGCTGCTCACGTATCGGCCGACGTTTGTGCCAGATTGGGGGCAGCCCGAGTGCCACGTCCCGATCCGCCTCCGTCCGCTGGAGGCGTTGGAAATCGAGGCCATGATGGCGTCGATGCTGGATGTGACGGAGGTGCCGCGCGATATCGTGAACACACTTATGGAGCGCACCGAGGGGAATCCGTTTTTTCTGGAGGAGCTGTTGAACTCGCTCCAGGAACTACGCGTGCTTTCGGTGGCGGACGGCCGGCTCCTCACGGCCGGCGCCATCGACCAGATCACCATTCCCGCCACCGTTCAAGCCGTGCTGCGCACCCGTATCGATCGCCTTTCGACCGAGGCGCGGACGCTGCTGCTGGCCGCGTCCGTCGTGGGGCGCACGTTTACCTTGCCGCTTTTACAGCGCGTCCTGCCCGAACAGGGTGGGCTCGACGCCTTGCTGGACGGCATACGGCAGACGGGGCTTGTCCAGCAGACCAAGGTGCTCCCGGAAATCGAATACCGGTTTAAACATGCGCTCGTGCAAGACGTGGCCTACGACACCCTCCTCGCCCATCAGCGCAAGCGCTTGCACGGGGCGGTGGGCGAGGCCATCGAGGTGTTATATCCGGAGCGCGCGAACGAACAACCCTTTATGCTCGCCCTACACTTCGCGGAGGCGGAACGCTGGGAGCTCGCCGTGCGGTATGCGAAGCTAACCTCGGAGAAGGCCTGGCAACTCGTGCAATACACGGAAGCCCTGGCGATCAATCAGTCGCTTCTGTCCTGGCTCGACCGCGCCCCGACCACCGCCGAGACGTGGCGTTTACGGCTCGACGTCCTGTTCGCCAACGAGACCATTTTCGAAGGTCTTCATTTTATGGACGAACGACGCGCCTGCCTGGAGGCCATCGAATCGATTATCCAGGCGGAAAAAGACCCCCTGTTGGAATGTGAGTGGTTGTGTCGAAAAGGTGATTTTCTGATCGAGACGATCAACTACGAAGAGGCTCGGATCGTACTGGATCGTGCTGTTGCTCTTGCCGAAGCGGAACACGCCAATCCTCTATTAGGTCGAGCCTTGCGGAGTGTCGGATGGTTGTACTTGCGACAGGAAGACTTTCCAGCGGCCCTTCAGATAAGCCAGCGCGTACTCGAGCTATCGGAACACACATTTACCCCGGAGGAGACCATCGGTGCACTCTTTAATCTCATCTCGATTACGACCAGGATGGGTGATTTTGAGGGAGCACGAGCCTATCTCGACACGGCGCTCAGCCGTTCGACATGGAAAAGCGCCTGGCAACACGCCGCTCTGTTGCAAGCGAAAGCCAAGTATGAGTACGCAATGGGTGAAGTTGAAGCGGCTATTGCTTCCTACAAGGAGTCCTTCGTTGACTGGGAAGCCATGTATGCCGATGGGAAGAATATGTCACCGAAGGGTACGTTCTTCCGATTTTCACTAAACCATCAGGGCCTGGCGGAGATTCTGCGCAGAGAGGGTAGGACAACGGAGGTCGAACAGTTGTATCTAACCGCAATAAATTTACAACGCAAGTCCTCTCTGCGCCGGCCGGGTGAATTGGCCGAATTACTCCTGGTGACTGGAAACTTCTACATGCATAATGGACGTTTTCGGGAGAGTGCGGAGCTCCTCGAAGAGGCCTACTCCATCTTTGAACGATTGCAGATTCGGGATTTGCTCCTCTCCGTTTGCACCAGTCTGGCCATTTTGTATGAACGCATTGAAAACTACCCGGGCGCCATGGTGCACTGGGAACGAGTCGATGAGCTCTCCGTGCAGCTCGGCGACCGGCGCAAGCGTTTTCTCGCGCTGGAGGGCAAAGCGCGTCTGGCGCGGGCTCAGGGGCGAGATGCGGAAATAGTCAGAGATCTGTACAACACCGCGCTTGATTATGCCTCACTGGATGGATTCGAGGAGGAACGCGGTCAGCTACTGAATACAATGGGAATTCTCGATTGGGAGCAAGCAAGGTTTGAAAGCGCCCTCGGGTTTTTTCAAGAGGCGTATCACCTCTATGATCAAAAAGCGGATGCCGTACACGCCGGCCTGATGCTGAACTCCGTCGCATCCACTCAGCTCAAACTCGGCAAAAACGATGAGGCACTAGAAACGTTAATCGAGGCCCTTCGCCTCCACGAACAGACGGGGGAACGCACGCTCAAGGCCCACGCCCTGGCTATGTTGGGAGACGCGCACCGCACGCAAGGGGCTTTCGACAAGGCCCTGGAAGCCTACGGCCGCTCCCTCGAAGTGCGCTGGGCGCTGGAGGATCGGGCCGGCGAGGGATGGATGTTGGAACGTATCGCACAAATCCATACGTTGCGTGGGGAGCACGAACAGGCCCGGAAATCGGCACAAAAAGCCCTCGATATCGCCACGGAGACCGGGGAACGAACGTTACAGGTGGCCTGTATTAACCTCCTGAATCAATTGGCCCTCTTGAATAACTGATCTTACGCAGGTTTCGCGATCTTGTCCTGCTGAGCCTCGCGAAGCATCTGTATGAAACGCGAATCCCTACTAATAACGGCATTGGTTGCGTTTTAGACAGATCCTTCACTGAGTTCAGGAGGACATGTTCAGGCTTAGCGTGTAACGTCAATGCCTAAGTTGTCCTCACCATCAAACAGCCAAAGCGATGCCACGGTATATCATTGAACGTAATATCGAGGGGCTCCAGGCTCCTTCCGTAGAGGCGCTTTACGGGGATGGGAGAAAATCCGTTGAAATCGGGCGCGAACTGGGCATCATGTGGATTCGGACCTACATGTCGGAAGCGGAAGGGAAGATGTATTGTGAATACGAGGCAGCCAGCCCCGAATTGCTGCTCGAACACGCCCGTCGTATGGGCATTCCGGCCGACAAGATCTCGGAAGTGAAGCTCGAAATCAACCCGGCCATGTTCGTTTGATCGGGTGCACGTTTATTCAAAAGCCCCGTAGGTCGGGTTAGGCCAAAGGCCGTAACCCGACCCACGCTCATGTATGTCTTACGCCGGCACGATGTTTTGATTCATTCGGAACATGTTCTCGGGGTCGTATTGCGCCTTGATGGATTGCAACCGCCCGTGGTTGCCGCCAAACGAGTTCTTGATTAGCGATTGCCCCTCTTCAAGGGCGCCCGGGAAATTGAAGTACATCTGCCCGTTGGAGAACCGCTGCGTGTCGTTCCAGTACGCCCGCGCCCAAGCGAGTTGCGCGTCGTCTTCGGAGGCTTTGTCCCAGAGGTTGTCGATGCTCAGCAGGAAAGGCGCGTTCCGGTTGCCGAACCCGGTGGCCGACGCCCCCGGGCGGGCGATGGCGCCTCCCATGAGCCGGATGCTGGTGAGGGCTTTCGGGGAGGTGCGTGCCGCCTGATGGCTCAGGATCGCATCGATAGCCTGGTCGCCGAGGCTGTTCAGGAAGGCCGATTTAAAGTAGTACCGTCCGCCTTTCGGGAAAAAGGGATCGAACATCCCCTGCAGGACAATCCACGGGATCGGGCCGCTCATATCAAAGAACGGCGTGCCTACTTCACGCAGCGCTTGGAGGCGTTGCCGGCCCTCCTCGACGCCTCCCGCATAGACGCCGGCCAGCATCACGAACGCCCGGCCCCAGATCGCCTCGGGGAATGGAGCCGATTGAGGTACCGTCCACAAAATAGCATCCGTGGTCACCTCGTCCGGCAGACTCGGCACGAGGTCGCGCCAGGCGCGCAGCACCTTGACGCCATCCTCCAGCGGATACATGGCGGCGGCGAGCATCACCTCGGGGCCCAGCGGAAATGCCCGGTATTCGAAGGAGGTTACGATCCCGAAATTCCCGCCTCCGCCGCGTATCGCCCAGAACAAGTCGGGGTTTTCCGTTTCGCTGGCCGTCAGATACCGTCCGTCGGCGGTTACGATGTCCACCGATAACAGGGCGTCGATGCTCATGCCGTATTTGCGCCGCACCCAGCTATAGCCGCCGCCGAGGGTGAGGCCGGCAATGCCCGTATCGGCCACGACACCGCCCGGGACCACCAGCGAAAAGGCCTGGCTCTCCCGGTCGACATCCCCCCACGTGCAGCCGGCCTGAGCCCGCAAGGTTCGCGCAACAGGATCGACGCGGATGCCGCGCATGAGGGACAGGTCGATCATCAACGTCCCGTCGTAGGCGGCGTGACCGGCCATGCCGTGGCCGCCGCCTTTTACCGTAAATAACAGCTTGTGCTGCCGGGCAAACTGGATAGTGGCGATCACGTCGGACGGGCCTTTGCAGCGGACAATCAATCCGGGGTGGCGGTCGAACATCCCGTTCCATAACTTGCGGTCCTCGTCGTAGGAGGCGTCGGTGGGGAACACGAGGTGTCCTCGCAGGACGCCGGACAGGGTGGCGAGCGCGTCGGCAGAGAGGGTCGTCGTGCCGGATTCGCGGAGACGGAGCGTGGCGTTGGTCATGGCTGGATGGGTAAAGTGGATGGGGATCTACCTTATGCAGCGAGAAAATCACGCGAATCCTATCACGCGGCACGCATTTTTTTCGAGAAAGTGAGTAGTCGTGGATGGATAGATGCGGCCCGAGTCCGAACTCGGGCTAAAACAAGTAAGTCAGCCTCACCCGCACGTTGCGGGGATTTCCGGGTGTAAAATGGAGCTCGGAAACCGGGCCGGCCTCGCCGCGCAGGCGGGATTCGGTGTCGAGCTGGGCTTCGTTCCACGCGACATCGAGGGCGTTTTCGAGCGCGAGCAGCAGAAGGGAAAGCAGACGGCTCATATGACAGGGAGCAAGGTGGATAGCTGTGCACCGGTTGACGACGGGTGCGGTTGAATATCCAACTTCGAGTTCAATTCTGCACGGAAAGAAGATCAAGAAATGCTCAAGCATCGCTCGTTCCACAGCGGTGTCATCTCAACAACCTGCTGGAGAATTGCTCGCCGGTGCGTACCTTGGCTATGCGAATTATCCGATAGTCCCGCATGTATACTAAGTTCGCCGATATGCTCAATGCGGCCCGCCAGCGTCTGTTCGTCGGCAGGAAGGCAGAGCTTGACCTGTTCGACGAGGCGCTCACCGGTGGGAGTCGACCGTACGCCGTGTTATTTGTTTACGGTCCCGGCGGGGTCGGGAAGACATCGCTCTTGCACATGTTCGCCGACCGGGCCCGTCAGCGGGGCTGGTCCCCCATGTACATCGATACCCGGTCGCTGGAACCCGCGCCCGATGCGTTCCTGCGGGCGGTGGCCGCCGGGCTCGGTCTGGAAGCCGGCGCCGACCCGCTGGCCCATCTGGCGATTTCGGGCAACGAGCATGCGCTGTTTTTTGACACGACGGAGACGATCGGGTCGCTCGACTGGTGGCTGCGCGAGCGGTTTTTACCGGCCCTACCCGAGCGGGTCGTGGCGGTTTTTGCCGGCCGTTTAAAACCATCGCTCGCCTGGCGGATGGATCCGGGGTGGCAGGCGCTCGTGCGGGTGGCGCCGCTGCGTAACCTGAGCGCCGACGAGACCCTCGCCTACCTCCAGAAGCGGCAGGTGCCAGATGAACGGCATCGCGACATCCTCGAATTCACCCGGGGATACCCGCTCGCGCTGTCGCTAATGAGTGACATGATCGAGCAGCACGCCGGCGCCGTCGCGGCGGCCGAGCCGGACATCATCCAGGCGCTGCTCACCCATTTCCTCGACGTGGCGCCGACGCCCGAGCATCGGTATGCGCTGCAGGTATGCGCCACGATCCGGCATACCACCGAGCAGGCGCTGGCTTCGCTCCTCGAAAAGGATGACGTACACGCGCCATTCGAGTGGTTGCGGACGTTGTCATTTATCGATGCCGGTCCGGCCGGCCTCTTCCTACACGACATGGCGCGCAAGGTGCTTGTGGCCGACCTCCAGTGGCGGGCACCGGAATGGCACTCCGAACTCCAGCGTCGCGCGCGTCACTATTATATGGGGCAGATGAACGGCGCCGGCGGCGTCCAGATACGTGAGGTGCTGATCGACTATCTGTACCTGCATCGCGACAATCCGCTCCTCAAGCCGATCTTCACCCAGCTCCAGAGCGACTGGATGGAGCAATCGTCCAACAGTCCGATCATCGACGACGCCTACCACATTTCAGATACCGAGGCGATTCTTGCGATGATCGAGCGCCACGAAGGAGCGGCGGCGGTGGAGGTTGCGCGTCGCTGGCTCGTTCGTCAACCTGCCGGCGTCCGCGTCTACCGGGACCCCGCCGGGGCGCCGCTCGGCGTCTTCGTGCCGCTACGGCTCGAGGCCGACATGGGGGAAGAGGACCGGGCGGACCCTGCCGTCGATCGCGCCCTGACCTACCTGCAGCACTTCGCGCCACTGCGAGAAGGCGAAAACGCGCTGCTGTTCCGGTTTTGGCTATCGGATGAGACGTATCAGGGCATTTCGCTCATCCAGAGCATGTGTTTCATCCAGATGGTGCGCCTTTATCTGACAACGCCGGGGCTGGCGTTCTCTTTCCTCCCTTGCGCCGAGCCCGACCACTGGCAGACGCTGTTTGCCTATGTCGATCTCCATCGGCTACCCGAGGCGGACTATGCCCTGGAGGCCGGCACGTGGGTCCCCTTCGGGCACGATTGGCGGGTGACGCCGCCAGGTGAATGGCTGAAGCGTATCGCCAGCCGGGTGCCCTCGCACGAGGACGCCGGCCGAGCGCCGGAGTCGCAGCCGTCGCTATTTGTCCTGAGCCGCGAGGATTTTCATACCGCTGTGCGCGATGCATTACGCATGCATGTACAAACGCCCCGCGCAGCTGCGCGACAACCCGCTCCTCCGTTCCCGCCTGGTGGTGGATGCCTGCCAGCACGGCGCCGATACGGCCGACCGAATCGAGGTCCTGTGCACGATGCTCGCGGATGCCGCCGGCACGCTCGACGCCTCGCCGCGCGAACGGAAGCTATTCAAGGCCGTCGAAAAGACCTACCTGAAGCCGGCGCCCTCCCAGGAGCTCGCCGCCGAACAACTTGGCGTCCCGTACAGCTCATTCCGCCGGCACCTCACCGTCGGCGTGGAGGCCATCGCCGAGGCGTTATGGCATAAGGAAGTAGGGTAGCATAGGGGATTAAGGTTCAAGGTTCGAGGCTTAAGGGAAGGTTGACAAGAGATGATTTCGCAGAGCCGCAACCATTTTTGAGCGAAAGGTGAGCGGGTTTTGGGCTGGTGGGTAAGCGGAATGGGCTGGTATTCTCATTGTGTTAACGTCGCTCCGATCGGGGCGGCCCGTTTCACTCGATTGAAATATACATATGAAACCATATCAACGTTTTCTATTCCCGCTGGCCCTCGGCGCGCTCGTCGCCGCCGGCCTCGGGCTCCCCGACTTTGGGGACGCCTCCAGCCACCGTGAGGCGCCGATGATCAGCAACGACCCGCTGGCCGATAATACCGACCTCTATGCCTTCCGCTCGCCGGACGACCCGGAGACGGTCACCATCATCGCCAACTACATCCCGCTCCAACTGCCGGAGGGCGGCCCGAACTACAACACGTTCGGAGAAAATATCCGGTATGAGATCCACATCAAAAACCAGCCCTCGGCCGGCGCGCTCGGCAGCGCGACGGACGACATCACGTACCGTTTTACGTTTGAGCAGGAGAATGAAGATCCCACGACGTTCTTCAACATCCGGCTCGGTAAGCAGAATCTCAAAACCACCTACACCGTCGAGAAAAGCACGGACGGCGGAGCGTCGTTCCTGACGATTCTGCAGGATGGCATCGTGCCTCCGAACCGCATCGGCCCTAGATCGCTCGGTAGTGATGTCGGCCTCTCGACGGACTACGAAAGTCTCGTCAACGACGCTATCGCGACCGCCTCGAGCGGCGAGGTGATCTTCGCCGGCCCGCGCGACGACGCCTTTTTTGTCGACCTCGGCGGCGTGTTCGACCTCGGGCAGACGCGCAGCCAGTACGGGGGGGATCCCTCCAACGCCGACAACGCCCGCGACGCCATCGCCGGCTTTAACGTCCACACGATCTCCCTGAAGATTCCGATCGAAAACTTGCAGAAAGATGGGTACGGGACGGATCAGGCCACGAGCATCCTCGATCCGAACTTCGTGATCGGGGTCTGGGCCTCGGCCAGCCGGCCACAGATCACTACACTCTCTCCTGAAGGCGCGAAGCCTACGTATTCGGGGCCCTGGGTTCAGGTATCCCGGCTCGGGATGCCGCTTACCAACGAGGCGGTGATTCCCATCGGCGAAAAGGACCGCTGGAACGCCGCGACGCCGTACAGCGAAGCCGAGCAGACCTTCATCACCTACTTCGCCAACCCGGAGCTGGGGCTTTACATGGACGACACCCAGTTTGGCGGCGCCGTGCCGGCGCTGGCCGCGCTGCGGATGCCGTCCATGTCCTACCCCGCGTTGGGCGATATCGATGGCGATGGCGCTCCGGGTCTCAACTTCCGGAATGGAAAAGATGGGGCGTTTGAAGTGACGAAGCTCGACCCGCCGCCCGATCTCTCGGGCACCGCCTTCGCCGTTCCGCTGGCGAAAGGGCTGGTGGGAGAAGGGGAGCCGAGGCTGGTGGACGTCTACCCGATCTTCTACTTCGGGGTGCCGAACGCCATCCCTTATCAGCTGGCTACCGGGAAGACCGGCGGCCCGCTCAGCGCCGGCAAGCCATTCATCCACAACTTCCTCCCGCACACCCAGGGGCCAGAAGGGGAGCTGTACGGCGGCGACATGCTGCGGCTGAACATGGCCACGCCGGTGACGCCACGGTCGGGAGAAGAGTTTGAGCTGTATTCTCGTCAGGGCCTCGTGCGCACCGCCGTGCTCGGTCTTACGGCCGCCCCGTACAACATGACGTCGGACCTCGAGTTCATTCCGCACATGGACGGCTTCCCGAACGGGCGCCGACTGGAGGATGACGTGACCACGATCGCCCTCCAGGCGGTTGGCGGCCTTGTGCTTGCGGCTGTCGGGCTGCCGTTCGACGACGCCACGGCCGGCGACTACAGCGATCTCGCGTCGCAGCAGTTGGTCGATGCGCTCAACTACACGGCCGGCCCCGTCGCGAATGACGTCCGCCTGCTCGACGAATTCCCATACCAGGCGACCCCGCACCGTGGGTTCGATTACGTCAAGCAGCTCACCGCGCTCGATCCGATGAACTTGCCGGTGAGTATCGAGGGCCTCGGGATGGCGGTGCCGAGCGCGTTCATGCTCGACCAGAACTACCCGAATCCGTTCAACCCTTCGACGACGATCGCCTACCAGGTGACGCGTCCGGGCAACCTGGCGATCCGGGTATACGACCTCCAGGGCCGGCTCATGTCGACCCTCGTCGATCAGGACCACGCCTCAGGTAACCACCAGCTCAGCTGGGACGCCTCGGCGCTGCCAAGCGGGACGTACTTCTACCGCCTGGAGGCCGAAGGAAAGTCGATCCAGACGAAGAAGGCAATTCTGGTGAAGTGAAATAAAAGAGGGTCATCTTGAGCCGCCCGGGATGTACATCCCGGGCGTGTCGAAGGACCTCCCGAATGGGCTGCGCCTCGCTTTAGACAGGTCTTGCACAATCGAGGGGTCCTTCGACAAGCTCAGGATGACCACCATTTTTAGGAATCAGACAAGCATTCCCGTCCCATGAAAACACATAAGCTCACCTCCATAATAACCGGACTCGCGCTGACGGGGGTCGTAGTCGTCGCCGGCTGGCTGGCCTATAGCTGGCTCAAACCGGAGGAGGCGCCCGATGTGGCGCAGGTGCCGGCGACGCCGGCGTCTCTATTTCTCAACGCCGAGTCGTCGGCGGCCTTTTATGAAGACCGCATCCGGAAGGCGCCGGACGACCTGGAAGCCTACACCCGCCTCGCCCAGGTATACCTCCAATTATCGAGGCAGACGGGCGACGAGACCCGCTTTGTCCCGCTCGCGTCGGAGCGCATCGAGCAGGCCCTGGCCCGGAATCCGGATGACTACTACGCGCAGGTCCTCCACGCCTCGTTGCTGAACATCCTGCACCGATTCGACGAGGCACGCGGCGAGGCGGAGGCCCTGGCGAAAGTCTATCCGCACGACTCTGCCGTTCAGGGCATCCTCGTCGATGCTTTCGTCGAACTCGGCGACTACGAGGCGGCGGTGACGGCGAGCGACCAATTGCTGGCGATGCGGCCGGGTCTTGCGGCGTACGCGCGCGCGTCGTACCTGCGCGAGCTGCACGGCGACGCGGCAGGCGCCATCGAGGCGATGGAGCTGGCCGTCGAAGCCGGCGTGCCCGGCCAAGAGGACCGCACGTGGGCGCTGATGCACCTCGGCACCCTGTACCTGGGTCAAGGCGATCTGGAAAGCGCCGAACGGATCTATAATGGGATATTGGAAGAGGCGCCCGGGTATGCGCAGGCCCTGGCCGGCCTCGGGCACATCGCCCATATCGAAGGCGCCACGGAATCGGCCATCGCCTACCTCGGCCAGGCCTATGCGCAGGAGCCGCGTGGTGCGTTTCTGGAGGTCCTTGTGGAGGTTTTCGCCGCCTCGGGCGACGAAGCCACGGCGAACCTGTACCTCGACCGCGTCGAGGCCGGCTACCGCGCGGCCTCCGCGATGGGCGAAAACAACCGGATGGAGTACGCCGATTTCCTTGCCGACCGTGGCGAGCGTCTGGAGGAGGCACTGGAGCTGGCGGAAGCTGAAGTGCGGCGCCGGCCGGGCCACCTCCACGCCAATGAGACCCATGCCTGGGTGCTCCACAAACTCGGCCGGTCCGCCGAGGCCGTCGCGCCGATCGAACGGGCCATGCGGCTGAACACAGGTGATGCGATGGTGCACTTCCGCGCCGGCCACATCTACCGGGCCATCGGGGATACGATCCTGAGCGAGCGCCATTTCCGGGCAGCGCTCGAAGCGAATCTCTACATCGAAAGCCTGACGGCGGCGGAGGAGGCGCGGGGGTTGATTGAGGAATAAAACCCGGCCCCAAACCCCGTCATCCCGAGCCCTCACGATGTAATCGTGAGGTGTCGAAGGACCTCCCGGCCGACCAAAGACCCTCATTTCAGCCCTTTTACTGTGATTCGGGAGGTCCTTCGACAGGCTCAGGATGACCACGGTTTAAAAGCCGAATCCGCCCATCCGCCTCGATGCATACCTGCTGCCCCCCCTCAATCCGTTCGAAGTCCGCCTCGGCCAGCGCCACGATCGGGATCGGCTTGCCATACATCTCATCCGCGACGATGGAGGCCAGGGCCATGAAGGTGTCCACTTCGCGGCTGACGATGGCCGCCGGCGCGACGCCGGCGCGGACGGACTCCAGCAAGATGGCTGTGGATGTGCTCGAGCCCCGGGTGAACGGCACCACGAGCACCCGGCCGGCGGCTATCTGCCCGGAAAGCGGATGCCGTCGGTCGATAATTTCACCCGTTCGTTGGTCGTAACCACCCCAGAAGCTGATCGGCTCGTCGGTGACCAGCGCCGCCCCCTCGGCCGCGCCGGGGACGACGGGGATTCCATGGATTATGCGTTCCATAGGGTATCGTCTCGGAGGATGCGGCCGGCGACGGCGGAGGTCACGCAATCTTCC
>JAWXAX010000240.1 GCA_034439735.1 Rhodothermales bacterium
ATCATGAGCACACCACACCCGTTCGCCTCGATGAGCTCGCGCACAAACGCAAACTCACGTCCTTTTGTGTCGAGCGTACCGATGAGGAGGATGGTGGGCAAGGCAAAAGGCAAAAGGCAAAATGAGAAATGAGAAATGAGAAATGAAACGGCACTCCTCACATCCCAAATGGCTAAATCGACAATCGCTAATCGCTAATCGCTAATCGCTAATCTTTTCCCCCAGCGCCCGCAATTGCTCCCGCACCGGCTCGGGCCAGCCTTCCATCATGCGGTCGTTGATCTGGATCTTCGGCTGTGTGCCCTCGGGGATGTTTTTGGTCATGCTGGCCACCACCTCGGCGGCCAGTGCCGGGTCGAGGCGTTTGAGGGCCATCAGGGCGGCGGCAAAACCGGCCGGCGCATCGCCGGTGGCATGGTGGACGGCCACGCGCGCCAGGACCACCGCCTGGCGGGCGCCGGCGTCGCCTTCGAGAGCGGGCATGCCGTTCGCCGACAGGGCGACGAAAAAGCCCGGCGCATGACGCGCGGCGGCGATGGCGAGGGCGTCCGGCAGCCAGGTGTCGGCCATGTTTTCGGGTAGGCCCATGGCCTGGAGGACGGCCTGGCCGGCGGCGTCGGAAGCCGGCGCCTCGGCAAGCGCCAACAGGGCGGCCTTGCGCACCTGGAAGTCGGCGTCCTGAAGCAGGGGCAGAATGGCTCCGACGGCGTCGGACTTTGGCATCGTCATCAGCGCGGTGCGGCGGACGCCAGGGGAAGGATGCCCGAGGGCCTCGGTCGCGACGGTCGTTGCCTCGGGGGTGGCGCCGTCGAGCGCGCCAAGCCCGTGCAGTGTCCACAACGCGTGGATGGCGCCGACGTTCAGCCCGAGGGCATCGACGCTCGTAGTCCGCACCAGGGCGTACAGCGCCGGCAGGACGTCCCGCTGCCCGCGCTCTACCAGCAGCCGCTGGGCGTGCATCCGCCAGAGCTGGTTGTCATTCGCCAGGGTGGCGACGAGCTGGGCCGGCGTGGCGGTATCCAGCCGGATGGCCTCCTGCGCCGGGGCGTCCTTCCAGCGGATTCGGTAGATGCGGCCCCGCTCGCGGTCGCGCAGCGGGGTGACGTAGGCGTTGTTCTTGCCGGCGTCCCAGTGCTCGCGGAACGGCCCGAGGTTATGCTGCGGGATGAAGTTGTACCAGTCGATCATCCACACCGCCCCATCGGGCCCTACCTCGGCCACGATCGGGACCGTCCACTCGTCGCGACTGCCGACGAGGTTGTACTTGTTGAGCGCCTTAAAATCCGCCCCGACGGCCTCCAGGGCGAACTGGCCGAGGGTGTGCACCGTGGGCTCGCTCACAAACGCCATCCGGTTCCAGTACGACGCCGGGTACTGACGCGCCGTGTACAACGCGTGGCCGGCGGCGCCGGTGTAGTTGCCCTTGTGGTCCCCCTGCCGGGTGCGGGTGGTCACCGGGAAGACGCGCCGGTCCTCGGCGATGGTGCCCAGTCGCTCGGGCGTCCAACCGTTGACGGCACGGTAGTACCGTTCGGGAATGGGCATGTAGACGCTCGGGTTGTTGTTCGCCGTCGAGGCAAACGCGAACCCTTCTTCGCTGAAGCCAAAGCCCCAGGTGTTGTTGTTCGTGCTGCGGAGGTAGTCGAACGCCGACCCGTCCGGCTTGAACCGGTAAAAGCCCTGGCGGAATTCGAGTGAATCCTCCCCGATCTTCCCTTCAAACCCCGAATACCCGAGCACGCCCCAGATCCAGTTGTCGAAACCCCATTTGAGGTTGTTCGGGCCGGCGTGGGTGTCAAACGTCCCCCATCCTGAAAAGAGCGTCTTCCGGACGTCGGCGATGTCGTCGCCGTCGGTGTCTTTCAGGAAGATGGTGTGCGGCGCCTGGGTGACGACGATGCCGCCATCGGCGAAGACGAAGCTGGTGGGGATGCTGAGCTGTTCGGCGAAGACCGTGAATTTATCCGCCCGCCCGTCGCCGTCGGTGTCTTCGAGGATCTTGACGCGGTCGTTGCCGCGGCCTTCCTCTTCGTAGAGGTCGTTCGGGTAGTCGACGGTCTCCAGAATCCACAGCCGGCCCCGTTCGTCCCAGTTCATGGCAATCGGCTTCTGGATGTCCGGCTCGGCGGCGAAGAGCAGGACCTCAAATGCCGGCGGGACGACCATCAGCGGCGCCGAGGCCTCCGGCGACAGCGGCAGCTGCATCTCGCGGGGATTGTGTTCGTTTTCTCGGGTCGAGTTGTATTCCAGCGACGGCAACGCGGCCGAGACGTATTCAAAGGGGGCGGCCGGCGGCTCGGTGTTTACGGCCCAGTCTCCCGCGGCCCAACGGATGCCACTTTCAAGCAGTTGCTGGAAGCCGGCGTTGCCCCACGTGCGTTCGTCATGCCCCCATGCCGTATAAAACACGCGCCCCTTCCCCTGCGTCCGCACCCACGTCCACGGCTCGCGGACGCTGCCATCGACGCGGTACGACAGCACCGTCTTGTCCGGATTGTGGTTGTTGTGGACGTACGTCTCGTCCCAGCTCTCAAACGCCGGCACGCCACGCAGGGCGGGGTGGTCGGGCAGTACATCCTCGGTGCGGAAGGTGCCCGTCCCATGGCTCTCAAACGCCCCGCCAACCAACGCGATGAAGGCTTCGGACGTGCGGAAATTGCCGGCCGCGCTGTGCAGAGGCACGAACCCGCCGCCATCCTCGACAAAGCGCACCAGCGCGCGTTCCGCTTCGGCCGGCATGTCGCCCTCGTAGTTCGCGAACAGCGCGACGACGTCGTAATGTGCCAGGCCCTGATCGTTCAGATCCCGCAGTTCGTCCGTATAGGTGACGTAGATGTCGCGTTCGGAGAGATAGGGAAGCACCTGCAGCAGACGATCGGACGGCGCGTGATGACCGGAGTCGCCCACGAAGAGGACCTGGATCGGGAAGGAGGGCGCGAGGCCGGCCGGTGGCGCGACGGCCGCCGTGGCTTGCGGCGCCTGTATTTCGCTGGCAGTGCCGCAGCCTGCAAGGCCCAAAATTAGTGAGAGATGGGCGATAAATCGAAGGCTGGAATGGGGCATGGCGGGAACGGCCGGACGGAGCAGGCGGATGGTGGCGGGGTGTGTAGTATCCGGGAGAATACGAGCCGGCGAGGCTGCAAGGCAAGTCGCGCGCAAAACGAGTATCTTCCGCCCCTACAGACGATGTGATTAGCACCACACCAATCATCTGATGCTCAAACCTTCATGCTGAACTACATCTGGGGTGGACTGATCGTCCTCAGCCTCGTTTTTGCCCTCGTCGTGGATTTCGGCGAACTATCCCGCGATGTCTACCGCAACGGCCAGCCGCTGCCCGTCACCGTTCTGTATACGGGAGGATATGAGGCGGAGGCGCGGCGATCGGCGGTTGAGGTTCGGATCGCGCCGGATATTGCCCGAGATCGGTACGGGATCGAAGCCGGCCTACCGGAGTCGTTCGAAGGCGTCGTGATCAACACACAGGACGGCCGGCAGCTCCAGTTCGCCCGAGACACGGACCTGCCCGAGCCGCTGGCCACGATTCGTAGCGTCACTTCCGCCCGCGACAACGACCTGCGCGGCGTGCTGGTGTTCGACGGGGTTCTGGCGTTCGACGCCGCGCCGGGCGATACGACCTTCGCGACGGTCGCCTTCAGCCCGGTCCGGTTCGTCCGCCTCCAGCGGATCACCACCGCCGCACTCGACTTCGCCGAGACGGCCGTCACCCTGGCGCTGGGTCTCGTGGGTGTACTCGCGCTCTGGATGGGGCTGTTGCGCATCGCAGAGGCGTCCGGCATGATACACGGGCTGGTGCGGATCGGGCAGCCGGTCCTGCGCCGGCTCTTCCCCGAGATTCCGAAGGACCATCCGGCGATGGGCCTCATCGTGCTCAATCTATCCGCCAACGTGCTCGGCCTGGGCAATGCGGCGACGCCGTTGGGGATCAAGGCGATGGAGGCGCTGCAGGAGCTAAATCCGAAGAAAGACACCGCCACGAATTCGATGGTGATGCTGCTGGCGATGAACACGGCGAGCGTGCAGATCGTCCCGCCGGCGTTGCTGGTAGCCATCATGGGGCTTCAGGTCAACCAGCTCTTCTTTTCGATCCTTATCACGACGTCGTTATCGCTTGCCATTGCCATCGTGGCGGCGAAGACCCTGGGCCGGCTGCGGCGTTACCGATCGACCGACCCCGCCCTGGCCGCCGCGCCTTCCTCTAGTCCATCTTGAGCCACCCGATCACCACACCGGTTATGGAAACCTTTCGCTCCGTACTCGACCTGCTCTCGGTGTTCGTTCTTCCCGCGATCATCGTCGGCTTTCCGCTCTACGGTCTGTTCAAAAAAGTACCCGTCTACGAGGAATTTGTGGAAGGCGCAAAAGAAGGCTTCGGCGTGGCGGTCCGCATCATCCCCTACCTGGTCGCCATCCTGTTCGCGATCGGCATGTTTCGGGCGTCGGGCGCGCTGGATTTCTTCACCGACGCGCTGCGTCCGCTGCTGGCGTTGATCGGCGTGCCGGCGGAAGTCATCCCTATGGCCCTCATCCGCCCCCTCACGGGCTCCGGATCGGCGGCATTGGTGGCGGATATGATCCAGCAATACGGGGAGGATTCGATCCTGGTGAAGATGGCCGCGACGATGTTCGGGTCCACGGAGACTACGTTTTACGTGCTGGCCGTTTACTTCGGCGCGGTCCAGGTCCGCAAGACGCGCCACGCCGTGCCGGCGGGATTGATCGCCGATTTCAGCGCCATGCTCATCGCCGTCTACGTCGTGTTGCTGCTCTTTGGCTGACGCCGTGCCGCCCGATGTGAGACCGGAAGTGAGGGCGGTCGTCTCAATTGGGGCCGTTTCGGATGGCAGGGCCGGCGTCGTGTGCAAAATCAGGCTAAAATCAGCACCCGACCTACCGCGGCGAGTTGGCACGCTTTTCGTTAAAGCCCAGTTCGCCAGAGTATATTTCTCCTTAGCACGAGCTCGATCCTGTAAGATCGGGCTCGTGCTTTTTTTGTGGGCCTTCTCGTCGGACACATGCACCTTAATCTCGGGTCATGCTGCGACCGGGAGCCCAGCTGCGCCGGGCTTTCTTATCGAGCATGAACGTATGGTTAGATTGTAAAATCGTCAATTCCCATATCCCGAGGTCATCCCTCGACAGGCTCGGGATGACCTTACATGCGACAGGCGTAGGGCATAAAAAAAGAGGTTCAAGGTCCAAAGGAAACCCCTTTGAACCTTGAACCTCAAACCTTAAACCCAACCCCTCCTACCGCATCGGCAGCGTATCCGCGCGGCGATACAGTTCGCGGCCTTCCTTGGCGCTGGTCTGGCCAGGCACAAGGCCGAGGCCTTCGCTCAACACGCGGCTCGGCAGGATGCCGTTCTGCATGTAGAACTCCTCGACGGCGCGGGCGCGGTCGGTGGAAAGCGCTGTCGGATTCCGTTCGCCCTGGGCGGCGTAGCCGGCGATCCGGACGTTCAGGTTCGGGCAGTCCTGCAGGATGTTGACGTTTTCCTGGAGGTTAGCGCGGGCCTGAGCCGAGAGGACGCTCGAGTTGGCCGGGAAATAGGCGGCGTTTAGCTCGAGAATTTCCGAGCAATAGGCCGCTTCGGTCGGCACCACCACCACCTGCGTGGTCTGCTGATCCGTTCCGTTGGCATTGGTGATGTTCAGCGTCACCGTATATCGCCCCGGCGTCGTGAAGGTATGTGTGGGGTTCGGCTCGGTGGCGGTGCCGCCGTCGCCAAACGTCCAGGCATAGGTCAACGGGGTGTCGCCCACCACATTCGAGGTGAACGCGACTTCCGTCTGCGTATTCGGGTCCGGCGGGTTGGCCGTGATGGTCACGATCTCCGGCGGGTTCGGGCGGGGGACGACGACGACCGTGTGGACGCCGGTATCCGAGCTGCCCTTGTTCTCCGCGCTGAAGCGGACGGTGTACGTCCCGGGCTGGGCGTACGTGTGGGTGCCGTCGAGCATCGGCGACTCCGTGCCGTCGCCGAAGTCCCAGGTATATGCCACCGGCGGCGTGGCCGTGTCGACGTTCGAGGTGGCGGTGAACATGCCGGCCTCGCCTACCTGTAGCTGCGTCGGGCCGTTGATCATATCGATCTCGACCGGCGTGAAGCGGCGCTTGAGGTTGAACTGGACGCCGAAGTTGGCGCGGTTCAGGAAGTCCATCGCCCCGATACGGTCGCGGTCGATGTCGTCCGTCGCTTCATCGGGCGTCGATCCCGAGGCATTCAGCTCCAGGAAGAGCGACGCGCGGGGCGAGAGGGCGTAGTCGACGCCGAGGCCAAAGAGCGGCCCCCAGCCCGGTTCGTCGAGCGGGTGGTCGCCGCCGATGGCGACGCTGCCGCCGGCCTGGATGTACGGCGTGAACTTCGCCGTTTCTCCGCCGAACTTGTACCGGAGGATCGCCTGGATCGACGAACGCGTCGTGTTGGCGCCCACGCGGGGGAAATTCGTCGTCAGCACCGGGCGGATTACGTCGCCGTAGTCGGCATACTCATACAGGCCGCTCAGGCTGAACTTAGGCGAGAACTGGTAACCCAGTTCCCCGAGCACATTCCAGCCGCCTGTTGTCACGGAAGCATTGTTATCGCCGATATAGTTCGCATATCCCGCGCTTGGCCGAAAGAAGAGCGTGTTGGACGGACGGACGACCAGCTGGCCGTAACTCTCGCCGGCGAGGCCGATGACCAGCGCGATCGCGATCAAGGATTTGGTAAGGGCTCCTTGCATGATATTTTCCGATTGGTGATTGAGTATCGAACCCGGGACGCTCGATTTCGAACGCGCCGGCGGGTTTCGACAAGCCATGCGTCACCAGGGTCGCTGTGTGCACGTGCCTATCACAACTTGCCGCCGCAATCGCCCAGGTGTTGGCCGATTGCCGGGCAAATTCTCCCACATAACGCGGCTACTCCGTTTTTGTTACCGCAATATCCTAAAGTAGTACATTATGATGCAAGTCCATCCTGACGCCGCGCAACGGAATCCGCCGATCACGAGCGGGCCGGTGGGGGGCCGAATAAAAAAAAGACGCAAAAAGTCGAAGCCTTTTGCGCCTGATGGAAGTCAGTGCGAAGCGTCATTCCCCCGAGCGTTCAGAGCTCGAGAACGCTGTTTTCGCAGAAGAACGGATTGGTGACGTAGCGATCCGCCTTATCGTCGTTACGCCAGTGCACACTGTCGATTACGTAGCGAAATTCGTGCGTTTCGCCTGGTTTGAAGGTGATCGACTTGCTCCAGGACCCTTTCTTCGGGTCGAGCTGCATCAGATCTTTCTCCGGATTCCAGTCGTTGAAATCGCCAACGACGGCTACGCGTTCGGCGGCCGCATCGGCCGGCAGTTCGAAGGTCACGCGGATGGTCTTGCCTTTCGGGCTCTGTTTCTTGTCTACCATATCATCGAGTCGTTTATTTCTCAGGAAATAGCTGGTTTATCTCCTGAACGAATGAGTTATGTTGCGGTTTTTCCATGAAAGCGCTTTGCTCCGAATCTTAACAGAAAATTAAGCATCTCGGGGCGTATCGTGGCTCCGCCATAGGGACGCTGTCCAATAAACGTTCCGATCTACCGCCCGACGCCGCCGGCGAACCGGGCTCATTCGCCTCCCCCTTTCAATCGCATGAATATCTGCTTTGCCACCAGCGAATGCGTCCCTTTTGTCAAAACCGGCGGTCTCGCCGATGTCTGCGGCGCGCTTCCACGGGCGCTCGATAGGCTGGGCTGCAACGTCAAACTTTTCCTCCCCCTGTACCAATCGATTCGCACGATGGACCACGGCCTCACCTATGCGAGCGACCTCGGCGAGATGATCGTACGCGTGGGCATGCAGGATGTCGGCTTTCATACGTGGCATGGTACGATCCCGGATTCGAACGTGGATGTATACCTCATCGACTGCCCCCGCTACTTCCATCGTCCTACGCCCTACACGTCGGATCCAGACGAAGACGAGCGCTTCATCCTCTTTCAGTATGCCATCTTCTCCGTCCTCCAGCGATACGCCTGGGCGCCGGATGTCTTCCATTGCAACGACTGGCAAACCGGGCTCATCCCGGCCATCATTCGGCTGAACTACGAGTGGGACGACCTATTCCGGCCGGCCGCCAGTGTCATGGCGATCCACAACATCGGCTACCAGGGACGGTTCAACCCGCTCACATTACTCAAGGCCCGCCTCCCCCAGGAGCACTATTATCCCACCGGACCCTTCGAACTCTTTGGCTCGTTTTCCTTTCTAAAATCAGGCCTCGTATTCGCCGATCTCCTGGTGACCGTCAGCGAAAACTACGCCCGCGAAATCCAGACTTCCGAATTCGGGGAAGGGCTCCAGGGATTACTCGCCTCTCGCCGGGGTGAACTGTATGGCATTCTGAACGGCATCGATGTCGACGTCTGGAATCCGGCCATCGACCCGTATCTCACCGACCATTTCTCGGCCGATGACATAGAGGGAAAGGCGCTCAACAAACAACAGCTCCTGGCCTCCTTTGGCCTCCCGTACCGCGAAGACACACCGGTCGTGGGAATCGTCTCGCGCTTCGCCGACCAGAAGGGCTTCGAGTTGCTCCATCCCATGATGGAGCCGTTCCTCCGAGCGCACGACGTACAGTTCGTCGTTCTCGGCAGCGGCGAACCCCGCCACGAGCGATTTTTCTCCTGGCTCCAGGCGACATTTCCCACCCGGGTCGGCGTGTATATCGGCTACAACGAGCGTCTGTCCCACCTCATCGAAGCCGGCAGCGACCTCTTCCTCATGCCCTCCCGCTATGAGCCGTGCGGGCTCAACCAGATGTACAGCCTCGTTTACGGCACCGTGCCGGTCGTCCGTTATACCGGAGGCCTGGCGGACACCGTACGAGATAGCGACGGCGAGCCGGCCACGGGCAACGGGTTTACGTTCGACTGGTTCACGTCGGAATCGGTCTACGACTCGCTAGTCCGCGCCCTTGAAGCCTACCGTACCCCCGAACGGTGGCGCACCATCATGAAACGCGGCATGAACGCGGACTTCTCCTGGGAGGCCTCGGCGAGGAAGTACCTGGCGCTTTACGAAAAAGCAGTCGATACGAGGAGGATGCACACTCTAAAGTGAAAAGTGAAAAGTG
>JAWXAX010000241.1 GCA_034439735.1 Rhodothermales bacterium
AATCCTGTCGGATTATCGTGAGTGGTTTCAGGTTAAGGGTTCACAAACTGTTGAGATTTCTACAATCCAGGGCATCGTCATCCCCCGGTCAAAGCCGGGCGCAGGCTGTTTCGTGACGGACTATTCAGCCGGTGACCAGACGTACGCTTCCCCTTGCTGGAGTTCTCTGTGCTTACGCGCCAGAGCGAGACGAATAGTGCGTGCTAATAAGGCCGTGTCGTATTTGCCCTTTACGAGATAATCAGCAGCACCTGCCGCGATCGATCGGGCATCGGTGTGCCCATCGTCGACCCCGGTTAACATCACAAAGGGAGGGACGAGTCCGCTTGCCGGGATGGTGTTCAATAAAACATGACCTGTGTAGGCGCCCAGATGATAGTCGAGGAAGCACAGGTCGTACTTACGGTTGTGGAGTTTCTCCAGCGCATCTTCGACAGACAGGGCCCAATCGATCGTGTAGGACCAGTCGACGAGGGTTAATAGGTCGTCACGAAGAAAGCCAAAGTCGTCTTCGTCGTCTTCTACAATCAAGACACAGAGCTGGGTAGGCGTCATGGCGGTATTGGTTGTTACGGAAGGGTTTGCGGAGCCGGGATGCGGGTACATACGTTTCTACCCGCGTCACCAGGACAGGGATACTTTCTATAGATTCAGACCTCGGGTCGCGTTCCCGGTTTAGCGTACTGGAAGGGTAACGATAAACGTAGCCCCTTCACCGGGGGTACTCCTGGCTGAGATGGTCCCACCGTGCCGCTCTACGATTTTTTTGCAGATGGCCATGCCAATGCCCGTTCCCTCGTACAGATGACGCCCGTGTAGACGCACGAAGGGTTGGAAGAGCCGCTCAGCAAGAGTGGGATCGAATCCGATCCCGTTATCTTCGACGAAGAAACGGTACATCGCCGGCTCGCCGTTCGACGTATCGCATAACTCGCCGTGGACTCGTACGACGGGCGGCGTACCCTCCTTGTAGAATTTGAGGGCGTTGCCGACCAGATTCTGGAGCAGTTGCTGCATTTGATGCGGGTCTGCCACCACGGTATGTAACGCTCCGATCTCGACACGCCCTGCCGCATCTTCAATCCGCTGTCCCAGATCGCAGAGCACCTCGCCAAGGACCTGGTCCAGATCGGTGGGGACATACGGTTGGGACTGGCTCGTTACTCGCGTCAGGTCAAGCAATGCGTCGATCAAGTGCTGCATGCGCTTCGATGTGGCTGTCATGCGTTCGAGATAACCCTGACCCCGCTCATCGATCTCGTCCGAATAATTCGAGGACAGTCGATCGGCGAAGGTCTGGATCTTTCGCAAAGGCTCTTGCAAATCGTGAGAAGCGATCGACGCAAACTGCCTCAAATCCTCGTTACTCGCAAGCAGCTGCTGTGCGATATCGGCCAGGCCTTGTTCGGCCCGCTTTCGCTCGCGGAGATGGTGACGCATCGCGATCTCAGTCATCACCAGGTCAGCGATTTCACTCAGAACTTCAACGTCCTTCTCGGTCCATGCACGCGATTTGGAATCGATCGCGCAGAGCGACCCTATAGCCTGTCCATCCGGCGTAAAAAGTGGAATGCCCAGATAAGCGAGGACATTCAGGTCGCGTATTGCCAGGTTATTGGCCACGAGCGCGTGCCGTGTCGCTTCTTCAACGATAAGCGGTTCTCCCGAAGCGACCACATGTTGGCAGAACGAATGCGAAAGAGGTGTTTGACGCAACGAAGCCCAGGGTTCGGGGAGTCCGCACTGACTTTTGAAAAATTGCCGATCGGTATCTACCAGAGAGACGAGCGACACCGGAACCTGCATCAGCTTACTCACAAGGCTTGTGAGTCGGTCGAACGTATGCTCATCCGGGCTATCGAGGAGACCCGTTTCGTTGAGCGCGTTGCAGCGAGCCTGATGGTATAACGCGCCAGCCAGTAAAGATGCAGCCTCCTCACCTGGATCCTGTTGCCTAACCCGGGCTGAAAGATTTTCTGGACTTTCCATGTTCTCCCATTTCGGACGAATGACTAGATACCAATTGAAAGAGTGGTCGTACTGTGATAGGGTATCGGTGTCGCCAAAGCGTTCTTAAATGACGTGGAGTGCCCCCCTGGACGCGGTGCAAGCAGCGTTGTATCATGCATGCTGGCAGACAGGTTCACCAGTCGATCCGTGGATTCATGACCCGGCGTAAAAACGATACCGTTATCAGGCAGCAACGAATACCCTGGCCGGCAACCCATGTGTGGGCCTCCCTCCTTGCGATCGCTGTCCTGGCCGGCTGCCAGCCTGCCCAGGAGCCCCCCCTGAGTCCCCCCAATATCGTCATGATCATGATCGACGATCTGGGCTGGATGGACCTGCGCGTCCAGGGCAATCCCCTGCTGGATACGCCGGTCCTGGATCGCCTGGCCGCCGAAGGGATGCGGTTCACCGATGCCTACGCCGCGTCGCCGGTCTGCTCGCCCACCCGGGCGGCTGTCATGACCGGGCTCTCGCCGGCCCGCCTCGCGATCACCAACCACATCACGGGCGACCAGGCGCAGTTCCAGCCGGCAGGGGCCACCCTGCGCGCCGCGGAGATGGTCAACTACCTGGCGCTCGACCATGTCACGGTCGCCGAACGCCTCAAAGAGGCCGGCTACGCCAACGCATTTTTAGGCAAATGGCACCTCTCGGGGACGAATGACGAGATGGATACCGTCGAACCCGGCCGCCGGCCCGAATTTCAGGGGTTCGACGTCAACATCGGTGGCGTCAGCTTCGGCGGGCCGCCGAGTTATTTCGACCCCTATCGCAATCCGGCTATCGAAGACCGCCGTGAAGGCGAGTACCTGACCAATCGGCTGGCGGACGAAGCGGTCGGGTTTATGCGCTCCCATCAATCACAGCCCTTTTTTATCGCCCTGTGGCCCTACACCGTCCACTGGCCGATGGACGCGCCGGAAGCGCTTGTGCAGAAGTACGAAGCGCGCGCCGGGTTTAGCGACCACGGGGAGGGCCTCGACGCGAGCCGGCGCTACGGCGCCATGATCGAGGCGATGGATGCCGCCGTCGGCCGCGTCCTCGTCGCGCTCGACTCGCTCGGCCTGGCGGAAGAGACGCTGGTGATCTTTACCTCGGACAACGGCGCCTACGGCGGCGTCACGGACCTCGCGCCGCTGCGTGCGGCGAAGGGGCACCTGTACGAAGGGGGGCTCCGCGTGCCGCTGATCGTCCGCTGGCCCGGGAAGATCCCCGCCGGCACGGTCTCGGCCGAGCCGGTGATCAGCATGGACTTTTACCCGACGATGCTGGATGCGGCCGGCCTGGCTCCCACGACGGACTTTCCGCTCGACGGCGAAAGCCTGCTCCCGATCCTCCATCAAACCGGCCCACTCCGGCGGGACGCCCTGTTCTTCCACTACCCGAATTACGCGTTCCACGGGGAGAACCGGCTGGGCGGGGCCATCCGGGAGGGCGACTACAAACTCATCGCACACTACGACGATGGCTCCGTGGAACTCTACCGCCTCTCCGACGACCTCGGCGAGCAGCGCGACCTGGCGGCCGATATGCCTGAGAAAGCCGAGGTGCTCAAGAGCCGGCTCGACGCCTGGCTCGTCGCGTCGGGCGCCCGGATGCCGGTTCCGATCATGCGCGACTAGCCGCCGCCCGCTCATTTTTCTGGCGCGTCGGCTGATTTTGGAGTAGAATTAGGTAGACCTCACGCTGTCTTTCCATGGAGGCATCATGCGCCAACCCTCGCCAACCGGCTTCGTTATCCTGCTCTTCGGTCTGCTCCTCGCGAGCCTATCGGCCTGCAAACCCTCTCCACCGGCCGCTACCGCGGCTCCCGACGCTCCCGACGCCCAACTGACCGTCCCATCGACCTCCGACTTCGCCGTCACCGGCGACGGCGCCAACCCCGCATGGGAGCGCGCCGCATGGACGCCGCTCACGATCCGCCGCGACAGCGGGCATGGCTATGCCACCCGCGTCAAGATGCTGTATTCGGAGACGGGGCTGTACGTCTTGTTCGATGGCGCCGACAGCCTGCTCACCGCCACCCTCGAAGGCGACTACCTCGAGCTGTGGACGGAGGACGTCTACGAGTTTTTCTTCTGGACCGACGAGCGCTACCCGGTCTATTTCGAATACGAGATCTCACCGCTCGGCTACCAGTTGCCGCTGATCATTCCCAACTTCGAGGACCGGTATTTCGGGTGGATTCCCTGGCAATATGAGGGCGACCGGGTGACGCGCAAGGCGGTGTCGATCCAGGGTGGGCCGGCGACCCCCGGTGCCGCCATTTCTGGATGGCGGGCAGAAGTGTTTGTGCCCTATGCGTTGCTCACACCGCTGCAACAAGTGCCCGCTGAGAAAGGCATGCGCTGGCGGGCCAATTTCTACCGGGTCGACTACGACGGGGGAACGTCGAGCACCTGGAGCTGGGTGCCGGTCGGCGAGTCGTTCCACACATTCGAACGGTACGGCACGCTGGTGTTTGAATGATCCGGAGTCACGATCGACCCGGCTCCGGACCCGATTGAGATCCCGACATCATCCTACCAGGCAGGATCGCATTCGCCTCATAGCCTGAGTCATCCCGGCCCAGTCCGATCCCTGGAAAAGAATAGTTGGGCGTAGGAGGAAACGTCGCGTCAGTCAAAGGATTTACCCTATAAGAAATGTCCGCCTTTCATGGCTGGCCTCGCACCGCCTCTACGCCACCCTGCCACCCGCTCTCCATGCACAAGCTCATGCTCATCGCCGTGCTGGCGCTTGCCTCCTGCGAACTGCCGCCGCCTCCGGGCGCCACCGACCGCGCGCGCTCCATGGCGGACGATGCAAAATCCCGGCTCGAAGCCTCCGAGGGCGGCCAGCTGTTGCTACGTTCCATCGACGCGCACGGCGGGCTCGACGCCTGGTATGGAGCGCCGACCAGTTCGTACACCTGGGATTATTCGAATGTGGGCTCAAACATCCGCTTCAAAACGCGTCTGGTGGCGGACAACTACTCGCGCCGCATCTACCACGATCTGTTGGAGCTTGGCACGCCGGAGAACCCGATGCCGGCGAGCGGCCGGTTTGCCTGGGATGGCGAAGACGCCTGGATCAGTCCAGACTCCCTGCAAGGCATCAACCCGCGCTTCTGGGCCACGACCGGCTATTATTTCGAGTCCATCCCCTTCATCCTTGCCGACCCGGGGCTCCACTATACCGTGCTACCCGATGATACGCTCAACGGCATGCCCCACGATATGGTGCGGGTGTCCTACGAAAACGGCGTCGGCGACTCGCCGGGCGATACCTACACGCTCTTCCTCAACAAGGAAACCGCGATGGTCGACGGCATCCGCTATACCGTCACGTTCGGCGGCGGGCCTCCTGCCGCGGGCGAGCCGCTGCGCGAGACGCTGTTCTACTATAAGAACTACACGACCGTAGACGGCCTCACCGTCGCGACGCGGTTTCGTGGGTTCAATGTGGTGGACGGCGTGCTGTCGGGCTTCAAGAACGAAGCCTGGGCCGGCGACATCTCCTTTTCGAATCCATTCGATGAACGCAGGCTCGCCATGCCGGAAGACGGCCGTGTCCAGCCGATGCCGAACGCCCAACCGTAATCGTTTTCTCCATGATCCGCTTCCTCCTCCTCTTCCTCCTCCTAGCCGGCTGCGACTTCCCCGGCGAGGACGACGCGTCCGCCCTCACCTACACGCCGGTCTTCGACGCCTCGACCTTCGAGGCGGACGTCACGCATCCGTTCTTCACGCTCGTCGGCAACGTGTTTCGCCAGTACCAGGGCCAGACCCCCGAGGGATTAAAAACCATCCAGACCGTCGTCACCGGGACGCGACGCACCGTCGCCGGCGTGTCGACCACCGTCGTCCGCGACCGGGTGTTCGTCGATGGACTCCAGGTCGGGCTCGTGTTTCGATGGTACGCACAGGACGCGGCGGGCAACGTGTGGCACCTGGGCACGG
>JAWXAX010000242.1 GCA_034439735.1 Rhodothermales bacterium
CCTTCAGCCCCCTTGAGGCCCGGCTACATGCGATCAGCCGCCTATGGATCCCCAATCGAGTTGGGAGCCTGCCCCCGGCTTTGACCGGGGGAAGACGAAAAATGGGGGGATTGCCAGTTAGATTCATTCATTTGATACGGCCTCAACTCCTGATTCGCATGAATCGCTAATCAACCACCCTAATCTGCCGGGTAAGGCTGGTTTCGCCGGCGGTGAGGCGGTAGACGTAGGGGCCGGCGGCAAGCCGGGCGGTGTCGAATGTGGCGACGTAGTGCCCCGGGATGTGGGTGCGGTCTACCAGCGTCGCGACGTGTTTTCCGAGCAGGTCGAACAGCTCCAGGCGGACGGATGCTGTTTCAGGGACCTGGTACCGGATGGTGGCCGCGCCGGCGGTCGGGTTGGGGAAGCTCTGGTCCAGCGTAAAAGCCGCCGGCACGAGCGGACCCAGCTCGCGGGCGACATCGGTAAATTTCTGGATGACGAACCGATCCATCGGCGCGCCGAACTCGTCGGTGGCCGACACGGTCAGCTCGTCGTCATCGACATCGACCCGCGTGAAGTGGTGTTTGCCGCTGGAGAAAGAGACGTGTTCGTAGTCGATGAAATAGTCATCCAGCGCGCCGCCGCCGCCGCCAGAGACGAGGTAGTGGACGTGTTCTTTTTCGCCCCGTTCGTAGCTGTGGGTGTGGCCGTTCATCACCATATCCACGTCGTACTGCTCGAACAGCGGCACGAGGTGGTTCTGGACGCCGGCGTCGCCGTAGTAGTTGGTCCAGTATTCCGTATAGGGGGGATGGTGGGCGTAGACGAAGGTCCACGTCGCCTCGTTGCGCGTGTCGGATTCCAGCTGCTCGACCAGGAATTCGTACTGCGGGGATCCGGGCGTGTAGTCGCCGTTGGTGTCCAGCGCGATAAAAAATGCGTTGGCCCAGCGGAATGAGTAATACCGCTCGGTGCTGTCCGGATTGTTGTGGGGGAGGTAGAAGTCGTCGATGTACACGTCGCCGTTGTCGGTGATGACGTCGTGGTTGCCGAGCGAGGTAAAGATGTTGACGTTTTTGATGATGTCGCGGTAGGGCTTGAAGTAGATGTTGTCGTAGTAGTCGCCAACGCCCTGGTGAACGTCGCCGACATGAACGACGAAGTCGACTTCCGCCGCGCTCATACTGCTCCTCATCTCGGCGCTGACGCGGTATTGCGTAGGCGTGTCGACCCCGCTATCGCCTATGACAAGGAAGGAGAACTGCTTTTCCTCCGGGCCGCGGGCCGTGAGGGTTTTTTCCTGGTCTTGTACGAGTTCGTCGCCGCTGTATACAGCGTAAAAGTACCGCTCGCCCGGCTGCAATCCGGTCACGCGGACGTGGTGCTTCCGGGTGGCGTCCGCCTCGGTGGCGGTGAAGCGGAGGAGGTCTTTTTCCGTGTCGTAGCGGACCTCGCCGGCGTATTCCTCCAGCGTCCGCCAGGCCACCTCGAAGGTCGTGCCGGTCGGGTTCTGGATGTAGGGCGCCCGAAATTCGCGCACCGGGTAGGAGACGGTCGTCTGGCCCGGTCCGTCGTACACGAGCCGTTCGGCGGAAACCGAGACGCTGTCGTAATACGCGCCGCTGTTCGCGTAGGAAAGCATGCCGATCTTGCCGGCCGCGTAGGTGGTGTCGATGGCGCTCAGGATACGCACGCCGTTGATGTAGGCGACGATCGTGTCGCCGCGGACGTCGGCCGTGAGCGAGAAATAGCCGGAGGGGTAGGCCTGGGATACCTTGTTTTCGGCCAGGATATAGGGCTCGCCGTCCACGAACTTCTGGAGGCGCTGGAGGGGAGTGTTGAACGGTGTGCCGGCGCTATCGCGTCCGGACCAGGCCGGGTCGTTCATCAGTAGGAGGCGGTAGTAGTTGCGCGCGTCCTGGTAGCGAAAGATGATGCCGATGCCGTCGTTGTCGGCCGAGCGGGCGAGGGCGTTGAAGCTGTAGTCCTGCCAGGCGGGGTTGCCGGCCGTGATATGGGTGCCGAGGTGGTATTTTGTCTCCAGATCGACGAGTCCATACGACCAGATGTTGGATTTTTGCACGAGCACCCCGTTTTCCACCACCCACTCGCTCGGGCCACTCTGGGGCTCGGGGTCATTCGAGATCGTCCAGCCGGCGAAATTGCCATCTTCGAAGCCGTCGAGGAAGGGAAGCGATTGTCCTCTGGCCGGCGCAGAAAAAAAGAGGCAAGTGAGGAAAGTGATTCCGATCTTCTGCAACGAGAGGAGAGGAGCGATGGGCATGGTTCTATCTGTTCTCAACACAAAAGACCCTCCAGATGGCCTGAATGAGCCGCCGTGGAAGGCCGGCGGTATCGCACGAACGACCAATATAGCACATGAATCTGGTTCAACTGTCGCAGCGGATCCGCGTTCTGCGAACACTTCGCGGATACACGCTCGAACAAGTCTCCGAGCTGACCGGGCTGACGCGCGGCGTCCTGTCCAAGGTGGAGAATTTTCGCGTGACGCCGTCGATCGCGACACTGGCCAAGATCGTCGATGCCCTGGGCGTCACGATGTCCGAGCTCTTCGAGGGCCTGGACGCGCGCCCGGAGATGATCATCGTGCGCAAGGACGAGCGGCAGGTGGTGGAGCGGGATCGTCCCGACTCCAACATCGTCTACCACGCGCTCGCCCATAAGCGCCCGAACAAAGTCATGGAACCCTTCCTGCTCGAGGTACCCCCCGGCGAGGCGCGGCGGCAAAAGCTCGCGCACGAAGGCGAGGAATTTCTCATGGTGCTCGAGGGAACGGTGGATTATGAATACGGGGAGCAGCGCTTCCGGCTCGAGGCCGGCGACTGCCTATACGAAGACGGCACCACCGAACACACCCTCAATAACCCCACCGATCAGGTAGCCCGGGTGCTATGTATCTACGGGAATGGGTGATTGGTTGGCAGGTTGCAGGTTGGCAGGCTTGTCCTGAGGGACGGCGGCGACAGCCGGCGGACTCGAAGGATCTACAGGTTGGCAGGCTACAGGCTCTCCACCCAAAACAAGAACCTGTTACCTGGAACTTGTCAACCCGCAACCAATCCGCTGTTGCATGAAAGGAAACATATTCATAATCTGAGAAACATAGAAAAGCCGTAGTATGGCGCCGGCCAACAGGGGATGCCTTCCGATTTGTGCGTTTCCTGTTGGGATTCCAGGTTTAACGATCGCGTAACGAGTCCGTGAGTGCGTAGCGCGATCTTCCCCAGTGTGCCGGGCGCCCCGTGGGATGCCGGCGCTAGTCCACCACCAGCCTTCAGATCGCGTACCCTGCTTTTGATCTGAAAGCTCGTACTCGTAGCCATTTTCTGAGCATGGTCTCGATTCGTACTGCCATCATCCTCCTTGCCCTGTCTCTGACACTGTGCCTGGTATGGGCCGCGCCTGAGGCACTTGCTCAGTCGACCGGGAAAATTTCCGGGCAGGTCCTCGACGCCGCCACAGGCGAGTCGCTGCCGGGCGTGAACGTCTTTTTGGAGGAGAATACCTACCTCGGCACCGTCACCGACGCGGACGGCAAGTACTTCCTGCTGAGCGTTCCGCCGGGCAACTACACCCTGGTGATGTCCTTCGTTGGTTTTTCAACGTTGAAGACGGCGGCCGTGCAGGTCTTTTCGGGTCGCACCACGACGGTGGACGGCCGCCTCGCCGAGGAAGTGTTTCAGGGGGAGGAGATCATCGTGAGCGCGGATCGCCCGATCGTGATTCGGGACCGGACGACGACGGTATCGTTTGTATCCCGCGAAACCATCGAGAGCCTGCCGGTGACCGAGGTGAGCGACCTGGTGCGGTTTCAGCCGGGTGTCGTGACCAACGCAGACGGCGGGTTTAACTTCCGCGGCGGCCGGCAGCGCGAGACGGCGTACATCGTGGACGGCATTCCGGTGCAGGACGTATTTAACCAGGGCGGCGGCAACACGGTCGACCTCGAGGTCCAATCCATCCAGGAACTGCAGGTCTTTACGGGCACGTTCGACGCCGAGCTCGGCGGCGCCCAGTCCGGCGTGGTCAGCCTCACCACCCGCGACCCCGGCCAGAAGCTCGAAGGCAACCTCAAGGTGCAGGGCAGCGGCTTCTTCGCGAACGACAACGGCGTCTTCATCGGCACCGAGACCTTCGATCCCATCGAGAGCAAGGACGTGTCGCTGACGCTCAGTGGGCCGATCATCAAGAAATTCGACCGCCTGGGCTTTTTCCTCACGAGCCGGTACGAAGATCGGGTGGGCCACCTGAAAGGCATCGAGCAGTTCCTCCCGGAAGACGGTTTCGAGATCGAGACCTACCGCCGCTGGTACCGCGACCTGTTCCAGCCGGACGATACGCGGCTCATCACGCTGGATACGGCGCGGACGCCCAACGGTAGCCCGATCCTCGGCCGCGACGGTAATCCGATCACGTTTGGTTCGGGCAATGGCTCGGTAGTGGAGATGGATTGGCGACGCTCCTTTACATTTAACCCGAAGTTTGTATTCCGGCCGACGTCCCGTTCATCGTTCACGGTTGGCGGCATCTACAACCAGTCCGAAAGCCAGGGGTATAACAATGCCTCGCGGTTCGCGCCGGCCGGCCAGGACCACAACTTCTTTACGTCGTGGACGGGTATCGCCAGCTACAGGCAGGCCATTGGCAACAACAAGGTGATCAACCTGCGCGGCTCGTATAAATTCGGCGAGTCCGAAAGCCGCGCGTTCGATTCGATCGACGACCCGCGCCTCCAGTTCATCAGCGCCGCCGACGACGTCACCGGGTTTTCCCTTGGCGGCACCGACGTGACCGAGTTTCGGCGCACGGAGGAGCAGATCATCGCTTCGGGGGACTTCACGTGGCAGGTCAACGACCGGAACGAATTCAAGGCCGGCGCCCAGTTTCGCCAGAATACCTTCCTCATCGAGGACCTCGACCGGAGCTGGGTCTTCCGCGACAACACGGACTCCCTATTTATCAACCTGCCCTACCCCTCGGCCAACAACTTCCCGAACTTCGAGGACTACTTCGACGCCGTCTCCGCCCTGACGCCTGTTCTCGTGCCCGAGCTAGAGCGGTTTGCCGTGAACGACCGATTCGACCAGTCGCCCATCGAGCTGGCCGTGTTCGTGCAGGATAAGCTCGAGTTCGACTCCCGCCTCGTCGTCAAGGCCGGCACCCGCTTCGAGTACTTCGACGTCCGCGAGCGGCGGATCATCGACCCGCGAACCCCTACCGATCGCCTCGGCCGGGAGGACAACTTCGAGGACACGGACGCCAAATTCTACATCAGCCCCCGCCTGGGCATCTCCTACCCCATCTCCACGCGTGGCGCCTTCCGCGTGGCGTACGGGCACTTCGTGCAGATGCCGGCCTATCTGGAGATCTTCAAAAACCCGGTGTTCGAAGGCATCAACGTCGGCCGGCTCGAGAACCGGCAGGTGGGTAATCCGGATCTGCAGCCCGAGCGCACCATCAAGTACGAGATGGGCCTCCAGCAGCAGCTGACCGATTTCATCGGCGTGGACATCAACCTGTTCTACTCGAATATCCGCAACCTGCTCGGCACCGAGCTGCTCTCCACGCTCGACAACGTCCAGTACATTCGGACCGTCAACCGGGACTACGGGCTCGTCCGCGGCGGCACGTTCTCGATCGTGACGCGCCCCGTGGGCATGCTGCTCGGCACGTCGTTCGACGTCACCTACTCCGACGCCCGCGGCAGCTCGTCGAACCCGAACGATGTCGCGAACGTCGTCATCGCCGGCCGCTCGGGCGAGATCGGCGAGTTGTTCATCGACCGCCAGATCATCTCGCTGGACTGGGACCAGACGCTGACGGCGAACCTGTCGGCCACGGTCGGCCAGTCCGGAAACTGGAACATCGGCTTCATCAGCCAACTCGCCACCGGCCAGCCGTATTCGCCGGCGTTCCTGAACCCGAACCTGGATTTCCCGGATAACGAGTTTCTGAATGCCGAGCGGAAGCCGTACCTCTTTACGCTCGATCTCAGCGCCGAGAAGCGCATCGATGTCGGCCCGATCTCGTACGGCATCCGCCTGCAGGTCGAAAACGTTTTCAACCACCTGAACGAGCGGTTCGTGGACGGCATTTCCGGCCGCGCCGGCCAGATCGTTCGGCTCCCTGTCGTCCAGGCGGATCGGAATCGGGTCAACGAATTTGTCGGTCTGTTCGATCGCGCGCAGGACGACAACAATCCCCAGTGGTACTCCACGCCCCGGCTGGTCCGCCTGGCTGTGACGGTTGATTTTTGATGTCGGCGATGAACCTCCACGCCGCGGATCGGAACGGCGGCGCGACGGTCCGTAGGTCCGCGCCATGGCGTGGACCTACGGATGCGCATAACGAAGCAAATTGCCATTACCTATTCTACATGAAGACCAACGTTGTAACCCTGGGGCTCGTGATACTGGTGTGGGGCCTGGCCTCGGCCGGCGCCCACGGGCAGTCTAAAAACGCCCTGCGTGAGGAGCGCGTGGCGGTCGACCGTCAAGAAGCGGTCGAGGAGACCATCCAGAAGATGGAGGATGCCGGCAAAAAACGCGGCCGGCGCGACGCCACCACGCAGGCGGTGGTCGATCTCTCCCTGCGCAACTTCGTGCGTGGCGGCCTGGCGTCGGGCAACCTCATCCAGGTGCCCTACGTCACGAACGTGAACATCTCCGCTGGCTACTGGGGAGGCACCATCTCCCCGAATCGCATCACCTGGCCGAAAGGCTCGGGTGTTGAATATGGCCACACGATGAGCTTCATCGCCGCCGGCGAGGTCATCAACGATGCCGGCGACACCCTCCGCATCATCACCGATAGCTACAACCGCAGCGGCGGCGATACCCATCCGAGCGGCAGCCACAAGTTCTTTTTTACAGCCCTACCGGGATACTACAACATGCGGGGGGATCCCTCGACTCGGAACCGACTCAACGACAACGCCGACGACCGCCGCCGGCTCGAAGACGCCGGGTTCTACTTCATCGGAGGCCTCAACGAAGACGCGAATCGGAACGGCGCGCTCGACGACGGGGAGGACTTGAACAACAACGGTCAATTGGATTCCGAGCTCATCAACTTCCTGGAGTACACGTCGCAGTCCAACCTGCCCGAGACCTGGCCGGCGTTCTGGCCGCCCCAGTCCTACCCTGGCGATGATCGCCAGCCGGGCGACATCCGACCGGGCATTCGCGCCGGCCGCTGGAACGGCGCCTTTGGTTCGTTCGTCCGGGCCGACCAGGAATCCTATTACCTCGTGGACGACCGAGACAACGACGAATTCCCCTACTACCCATTCCTCAACCCCGCCACCGGGCAGCCCGATACCCGCGGCTGGGCGGACGGCGGCCGGCGTGGCCTCGGCGTCGAGGTGAAGGTCCGCCAGTACCAGTGGGCCAGCATCCTCGCCGAAGACATCTACATCACCACGTTCGACGTGGAGAACGTCTCCCGCAAGGACATCCCGCGGGCGATCATCGCGATGCTGGTCGATTACGACATTGCCGACCAGACGGGAGACAACCAGGCGCTGTTCGACACGGAGGACGACATCACCTACCAGTGGCTCAAGCGGGATCTGGTGATCAACGGGTTTAAAGTCGGATATGCCGGCGTGGGCTTCCTCGAAAGCCCTGGCATCGCCGACGACGGCATCGATAACGACGAAGACGGCCTGCGCGACGAAAGCCGCGAAAACGGCATCGATGACGACGGCGACTGGAGGCCCTGGCAGGATATCAACGGCAACGGCATCTACGACAACGAGGATCTGAACAACAACTTTATCCTCGACGCCGGCGAAGACCTGGATGGCGACGGCTCCCTGACCATCGAGCCGCTGAACGACGACACCGGCTCGGACGGCGTGGGCCCCGAGAACGAGGACTACCCGGGCCCCGACCCGGATGGCACCGAAGCCAACGGCTTCGCGGACCCGGGCGAGCCTAACTTCGAATTCACCGACAACGACGAGATCGACCAGATCGGCCTTACGAATATGGTCATCCGCACGCCGTCGGACTTCGACCGCGACCTCGACGACGACGCCCTCTTCTGGCGCGAATACATCCAGCCCGTCGACGAAACCCAGTTTATCGTCCCCACCGAAACGGCGGATGTGATCTACGTCTACAGCTCGGGCTACTCGACCATCGACCAGGGTCTCACGCAGCGGTTCTCCCTCGCGTTTTTCTGCGGGAACGACTTCCAGGATATGCTCCGCAATAAGCGGACGATGCAGAACATCTATGACGCGGATTACAACTTCGCCCGCCCGCCCCGCACGCCGTTCCTGACCGCCGTCCCCGGCGATAAGAAGGTGACGCTCGTGTGGGACCAGAGCGCCGAGTCCTCCCGCGACCCGATCTACGGGTTCGACTTCGAGTTGTACAAGATTTACCGCTCCACCGACCCCGAATTCAACGACATCAAAACCATCACCGACGCTTTCGGCAACCCGCTCCTGTGGGAGCCCCTGTTGAGCGCTACCGGCAACAAGGTCCAGTACGATCTGAAAAACGGACTTTTCGGCGCGCACCCCGTGCCGGTGGGCGACTTCGGGGTGTCCTACGACATGGGTACCGACAGCGGGCTGAAATACAGCTTCGTCGACTCCACCGTCGACAACGGGCGGACGTACTACTACGCCGTCGTGACCGTCGATCAGGGCTACGAGGACTCCTTCTTCGAGCGCAGCATCTCGAAATTCGAATCGCTCGCCGAACTCTCGCCCACCGAAAGCTCCAAGATCATCGAAGTCGATGCCTTCGACCGGCCGACCAACGTCGACCGCAACGCGGCGGTGGTCGTGCCTCAGCCGCGAGCGCTCGGGTTCATCGAGCCGTCGCTGACGGACGGGCGGGTGCAGCGCGCCGGCGGCAACGCCAGCGGCAGCCTGAATGTCGAGTTCTTGATCCCGGATGTCGCGAACAGCCAGGGGTACGAATACGCCTTCACGTTCACCGACGACGGGAGTTATGCGGCGATCGACCCGATCTTCCTCAAGAATGGGCTCACGTCCGGGTGGGTGCTGCGTAATACGACGACGGGCGATACGCTGGCCACGAGTCCGGTTGATACCCGCGGAGATGCCCTCTTTACAACCGACGTTTTGAATGCCCGGATCTATGACGGGATGAAATTTACCGTCACGGCGCCCGCCGCGCCGGAGGTGGTGACAAGCGGCTGGCTGGAGAATGGGACGAATCCGCGAGGCACGCCCACCCCGCGCGCCTCGTTGACCAACGTGGTGCCCGACGGGGGCGACGCGGTGCCGCTGGACTACGAAATTCGGATTTCGAGCCTCGGCGCGGACACCTCGAACTCGCTTTCGCCGAGGAGCCGCGTCCAGACCAACTTCAGCGTCTGGGACGTAACGGATATCAATAACCCGCGCAAGGTCCCGTTCCAGCTTAGCGAACTGGCGCAGCCGCTCCTGCCGGCGGATAGCGTGGCGGGGATACTGACGCCGGGCGATGTCGTCAGCGTCCGCGTGCTGGGCGTACCGCTTTCCGGCTATACGTTTTACGCGCGGTCAACCTGGCAATTCCGAATCGGCCTGTCGCCCTCGTCCCAGGATGCCATGAATAACGTGCGGCTCAACGCCAATACCCTGTACGACTCACTGGCCGCCCTCGATATCCGCGGGATGGGCCGGCTCCCGTATGGCCCGGATCTGGAGACCCTCGAGATCGACAACTTCCTGCGTGAGATCAATGTCTGGTATGACGAAACACGCGATTCGCTGGCCGCGTTGCCGAGCCTGAGCGTGCTCATCCTGGCGAACCCGACGCCGGCCCAGGCGCTTTCGCTGCTCGATGCCATAACAAAGGCAGAAATGCCGGTTGCCGGCGATATCGCGCTGCTCGAGACGTCCAAGCCGTTCGATCGGGACGACGTGTTGACCTTCAAGGTGGAGGGCAACGTCATTCCCGAGGTGATCGATGAGGCGGCGCTGGACAATATTTACGTCGTGCCCGACCCCTACATCGCCGTCAACCCCCTCGAGTCGCGCAATATCCAGCTCGCGAGCCGGGGCGAGCGGCGGATCGACTTCCGCAACCTGCCGCAGGAGTGCACGATCCGCATTTTTACGGTGAGCGGCCGGCTGGTCAAGATCATCGAGCACTCGGCCCCCGTCGAGGATAGCATCCGCAGCTGGAATCTTCAGACCGAAGACGGATTGGATGTGGCGTTTGGCGTCTACATCTACCACGTCGAGGCGCCGGGTATCGGCGAGAGGATCGGCCGTTTTTCCATCATCAAGTAAGTCGATCGGAGTCCGTTTATGAAATCCAATGCGATGCGTAGCGCACGGCTGATCGTCGGAGTACTGCTCGCCGTCAGTGCGTCGACGGCGTACGGTCAGGACTTCGTCCAGAACGTGTCCAACAACGGCACGGTGGCGGCCGCGTTTCTCGAGATCGGCGTCGGGGCCCGGGCCGAGGCCATGGGAGGCGCTTACACGGCGCAGGCCGGCCGCGCCGAAATGATCTACTGGAATCCCGCCGGCCTGGCGTACGTGGAGGGCGTGGCCGTATCGTTCACTCACACCGAGTGGCTGGCGGAGACGTCGTTCGACTTCTTCAGCGTGGCCGCGCCGCTGCCGTTTTTTAGCAGCGTCATCGGCCTCAGCTTTACGTCGCTCGCCGTCCCCGAGCAGGCCGTTCGGACCGTCGAGGCGCCCGAGGGCACGGGTGAACTGTACGACGCGCAGGACTACGCCGTGAACCTCTCGTTCTCCGCGAAGCTCATCCCGTCGTTTTCGTTTGGCCTTACCGGGAAGTATATCAGCCAGCGGATCTGGACGGAGCGGGGCAATCAGATCGCACTGGACGCCGGCGTGTTTTACCAGACGCCGCTCCGCGGGCTGTCCATCGGTTCGAGCATCTCGAATTTCGGAGCGGACATCAGCCTGTCCGGCAAAAACCTCAACAACATCATCGACCCGGATCCGGAAAACGTCGGCATCGAGAACATCCCGGTCACTTACAAGACTGACGGATCCCCGCTGCCGCAGATCTTCCGGTTCGGGCTGTCCTACGAAACCCCGCTCCCCGGGCGCGGTAACCTCACTACCGCCGTCGACCTCATGCACCCTACCGGAGCCACCGAGAGCATGAACATGGGAGTTGAATATGGTTTTAATAACCTTATTTTCTTTCGTGTCGGCTATCTCAACCGGTTCGAGCGGAATTCCATCAACGGTCTTACCTTCGGAGGCGGTATCCAGTACACGCTGAAAGACCGCAGCGACTTTGTGTTTGACTACGCCTACTCGGACTGGGGCATCCTCACTAAAGTGCACCGGCTGAGCCTCGGGGTTTATCTCTAGGATTAGTGAGTAGCGATTAGCGATTAGCGAATAACGATTGGTGTGGGCCCATCGGATAGTGCTCATCGATCATCAACTATCGATTGTCGAACACCAACAGTCGCTAATCACGAATCGCTAATCGCTAATCGTTTTCATCCAACCATACCAATCGCCATCATGAAATACGCTACCACATACCTGAGCGTGGCCCTGATGTGTCTGATGATTGCCAGCAGCGCGCATGCGCAGCAGAAAGCCGGCAATGCGGACATGCTTCGGGCCCTGTATGGTACCAACTACGAGGAGGTCCTCAACAAATATCAGGACGATCCCGCGCGCCTTCAACTGGCGCAGCAGGACCTTTTGTCCGATCGGTACAAGACCGCCTCGATCGACCTCGTTCGGTCGCAGAGCGCGCTTGGCGCCGATGACATCGGGCGTGCCGAAGCCGAGCCGAACAACTTCTTCGACACGGCCGACAACATCAACGACGTGATCGCCCTGCCGGGACGCACCGACGAATACACCGGCAAGCTCGTTCAGGCGAGCCTTACCGCCGGCGACGTCGATGTCTTCCGGTTTACGGTCGATCCGACGAAGATGTATTACTTTGCCTCGACCCACTCCTTCCTCACCGATGGAACGGACGGGTTGAACGTCAGCGCTCGCATCTTCCACGAGTCCGATCTGGATACAACCTTCGTCGTCAACGCCGGCGGAGTCCAGGGCAATGACAAGATGCGTGGAGACATCACGGGCCGCGAGGCCGATGGCCGCAACGGCTCCGGCGACTTCCGCCTTACCGGCTGGACGGCGCCGATCGATGAGGCTACTGGCGACCCGGTGACGGGCGACTACTACCTCTGGATCTTCAACGACGGCGGTGATGCCGGCACCTACTACATCACGGCCTATGCGATCGATATCGCCCAGTTTGTCGATAAGGCGGAGCCGAACCAGACGTTCGAAGACGCCCTCGTCAACGGCATCTCGCTGCCGACGGATGGTGTCATCCGAACGTACATGATCTACAACCCGGACACCGTCCGTGTTGTCTCTCCTCCCGTCCCCGTCCAGGGCAACAGCGTGTACCCGCAGCTGCTCGAGCAGGGCTCGGAAGACCATGATCACTTCCTGGTCAACTACGAAGCTGGCAAGACGCTGATCATCGAGACCGTGCCGTATTTCGGCTGGTACCGCGATAACGACGGCGCCATCGGCCCCGGCGGTTCGCGCCTGGACGACACGCTCTTCCGGATCTATGACGCCGACTATACCACCGTCCTGTTCGAGTCCGATGACGACGGCCGTGAAGCCATGGACGGACCAAACAACATCCATTCGCGGGTCGTGATCACCCCGGAAGCGATGGCCGCTCGCGGCATCACGTCCGACACGCCGATCTGGCTGGATATGCACGCCTGGGCCTCGACGACCCGCGAGCCCGGTCGAAACGTAGATAACAGCGATCCCGGTCGGTTCATGTACGACTTGTATGCCACGCAGTACAGCACCGACCCGGTGGAAGTAGAGCCCAACGACGAAGTCGCCGCGGCGCAGTCGATCGCCCCGCGCGTCGATACGCTGATCAACGCCGGCCTCTCGGGCGCTTCCGATGTGGACATGTACCGCGTGTATATGCACCAGGTGCGCATGTACTCGATCTTCACGTCGGCCGCTGCGGCGGACCTCGGCATCGAGATCTTCCGTGAGGAAGAATCCGCCGATGGCTCGTCGACCGTGCTGAGCGCGAACCTGCTCGACGCGGGAGCGATCGACGACATGGGCAACGACGTCCTCGTATCCGGATTCGTCCCGGAGAAAACGGGCGCCTACCTCATCAAGCTCACCGGCGCGGCGGCCGGCGACTACAAGCTGGGCGTGGTCGATAAAGGTCAGATCTACTTTGGCCGCATCGCGAACGAACCGGACAACATCGCTGAAGACGCCCTTGCGCAGGAGCCGATGGGTGTTGGCGCCGGCGCCGCCGTCGAGGCCGGGATGATCTTCCCGGCGAACGACGTGGACCACTACTACTTTAGCGCCGATGCCGGCTTCGAACTGAGCCTGTCCCTTACGGGCACCAACGCCGACCTCATCAACGACTTCAATGTCGAGATGACGCTGTTCGACGGTACGTTCACCGAACTCGCCACGGGTACGGGCGGCATTACCTTTACGATTCCGGCCTCGGGCCAGTACATCGTGCAGGTGAAGGCTGTTGAAGATGGAGACGTAGGGTTCTACAACCTCTCCGGCGGCCAGCCCTTCACCGAGACGGAAGGCAATGACAGCTTCGAAGCGGCCAACCTGATCGCGCTGGGCACGATTTACGATGCTTCGCTGACCTCGGGCGACGTGGACTACTTCACGTTCGTGCTCGAAGCCGGCAAGCTCTACTCGTTCCGCTCGTTGGACAACAACACCGGCGGCGCGCTGACGGTCGAGTTCTTCGACGATGTCAACGGCACGACGCTGCTCGACGGCAGTGGCTGGGTGAACAACTACAGCGGCGACAACTTCAAGATCGCCAACATCATCCCGCGCACCACGAAGCCGTACTACCTGAAGATTTCGGGTGGTGTAGGCCCGTACAAGCTGACCTCGCGCATCAACCCGAACTACTACGCGCTCCAGAGCGCCGGCGAGCCGAACAATACGCCCGCCGACGCCGATGCGAATGGCTACTATCAGGCGTTCGGCTCGGATGTCGAATACGCCCTGTCGCAGCCCGCGCATCCTCGCTTCTTTGGGGATGAGGACTGGTTCAAGGTCGCGTTGACCGCCGGCCAGGTGCTCGTTGCTGAAGCCAAGCCCGTGAGCGACCTCTGGAATCGCGATACGGATACACGCATCGTGATCTACGGCGCTGACGGCGCTACGGAGCTGGCCGACGACGACGACGGCGGTAACGACTGGTACTCGCGTGTCAGCTACGCCGCCGCCGCCGATGGCGACGTCTACGTAGCCGTGGTGACCAGCCGTACGCCGGATGGCGCTGACGACCGGAGCCTGAACCGCGGTGACTACATCCTCAACATCGCCGTCTCTTCGGCTGAAGCCGAGCCGAACGATTCGTTCGCTACGGCCAACGCGCTGGCGACGGGCTTCCTGGATGCTACGTTCGAAACCGGCGTCGACTCGGTCGATGTGTTCAGCCTCAACCTCGAGGCCGATCATATCTACAACGTCCGTACCCTGAAGACGGCTGAAGGCTATCAGGGCACGTTCGTCGCTCGCCTGTTCAAAGCCTCCGACACGGCTACGAACCTGCTCGACGAAGCCAACACCGGCTACAACACCCGTGCATCTGGCAGCAACCTCAAGCTCAACATCATCCCAGACGAGACGGGTGAATACCTGCTCGAAGTCAAGGGAGCTGGCTCTGGCGCCTACCAGATCGGGATGAAGGGCAGCGATATCACGGAGCTGAAAACGCTCGGTGAACCAAACAACACCATCGCCGAAGCCGATGCGATCGGGACGCAGGCGTTCCAGATGCCTGGCCAGGTGCTCACGTCGATGCTCTACAACGCGGACTTCCCCTGGGAAGCTGGCGATGCGATCTCGGCGCGGTATGGCGATGACATCGACATCTACAAGTACGAGCTGGTAATCGGCGATACCCTCATCGCCGAAACGTCGCCTGTCGGTGGTAACCTGTGGTCCCGCGACTACGACGCCTATATGCGTCTGCTCAGCGCCGCCGGCGACACGCTGAATACCGACACCGCCATGATCGTCCAGGACGACGACCCGGATGGTGACGACGACAGCGGCTTCGACTGGCACTCCCGCATCCAATTTATTGCGGAAGCGGACGGCCCGGTCTATGTCATGGTGCATGGCCAGGACTTTGGCAGCGCTACGGATCGCGATCCGTCACGCGGCGAATACAACCTGACCGTCACGAAGCTCGACGGTACGCCGATCACGATCACGGATACGGAAGATCTGGAACAGCCGGTTGCTTTCACGCTGCAGCAGAACTACCCGAACCCGTTCAACCCGACGACGGCGATCAACTACTCGATCCCCGAGTCGGTGGACGTGCAGCTCGAGGTGTACAACATCCTCGGTCAGCGCGTCGCCACGCTCGTGAGCGGCTTCCAGACGTCCGGCACGCACAGCGTCCAGTTCGACGCCTCGCAGCTGGCCTCTGGTGTGTACCTGTACCGCATTGCCGCCGGCAAGTACGTCAGCGTCAAGAAGATGCTGCTCGTGAAGTAATTCGCCGAGAAGTCGATTGAATGAGGAATGGAGCCGGCGTATGTTCGCATATGCCGGCTCCTTCCGTTTTTGCCGACCTGTAGTTTCGACCCGTATGATGCGACCCGCCCTGCTGCTTGTGATCGCCGCGACGATCGTGTCCTGCCGGCCGGCCGCGCCCGAAGCGTCTATCCTCGCCCGCGTCGGCGACGACTACATCACGGCCGATGAATTCCGCCTGGACTACGAGTTCGGCTACGGCCACCTCCGCCGCGGCGACGACGCCAAACGCGCCTACCTGGAGCTCATGCTCCTCGAAAAGGCGATGGCCCGTAAGGCCCGCGCCCTGAAGCTCGACACCCTCGCCGCCGTCCGCCACGCCGCCCGTACCCTCCGCGAGGAGCTGCTCATCGAAGAGGTCTTCCAGACCCGCGTACTCGACGCCATCGAGGTGACCGAGGAGGAGATCCGCGCCGAGATCAACAAAGGCGCCGTCCGCTTTCAATTCCGCTTCCTGCCGGCCGCCGGCGAACAGGACGCCCGGCAGCTCTACGACGCCGTCCGTGAACGCGGCTACGAAGCCGTCCTCGCCGAACGAACCGCCGAAATTCCTGAACTTGAGTCGATGTCGGACCAGCTCACCTCCCCCCTGGTCGACGCCGAAACGGCCGACCCGGCCCTGCTGGCCATCCTCCAGAATCTCCCCCTGAATACCCCTTCCGAACCCGTGCTTTACCAGGGCAACTGGTACGTGATGGAAGTCGTCGACATCCGCCGCGAGCGCATCGCTGAAGAGGACTACGCCGCGAAGTCGTCGTCCGCCCGCAAGGTGATATACAACCGCAAGGCCATGGAGCAGGGCGCCGCGTTTGTCGCCGAAACGATGGAGCCGCTGGGCGTGGCCACCAAACGCGCCGGCCTCGAACGGCTGTTCATGGCGCTGTGGGACTGGTACTCGGATACCACGCCAGAACGCAACCTGCTGTATTACATCGAAGAGGAACGGCGCGACACTCCCTACATCCGCGCCCTCGTCGCCGGCTTCGACGAGCCGCTTGTTTCCTACCGCGACGTCACCTGGACCATCCGCGACTTCCTCGTCCACTTCACCCCCGGCCGCTACATCATCCGCCCGGACGACCTGCGCGCGTTTAAGGCCCGGCTGTCCGACATCGTCGCTCTCGTCGTCCGCGACGCCGTTTTGCTCGACCTGGCCGCGGCCGACCAGCTTGAGCGCTCGCCGGCCTTCCAACGCAGCTTTCAGCGCTGGGAGGAGAAGTGGCTGTTTCAGGAATACGCCCGCCTGCTCGATGCCGAGCAGGCCCCCGATGAGGCCACCCTCCGGGCCTATTACGAGGCCGGCACGAGCTCCCTCCCCAACGCCATCCCCTTCGACAGCCTCACGGCTGACCAGCGTGGCCGGCTCGTCTCACGCCTCGCCAGCGAAGAGCGCCGCCGTTTCGCCGACAGCCTCCTCGCACTGGAACGCGTCTGGATCGACGACGCGATGCTGGATACTCTGTCGGTGTACGTCTCGCCCGCGAATCCGACCATGACCGTCAACCTCCTGAAGAGTAATTCCAACAAGCCGGCCTTCCCGGTTGTCGATCCGAATTGGCGGAATTGAATAGCCAGGCGAAAGTCTGGTTCAATGCCAATGTAGTGTCATCCTGAGCCCCAAAGCCCGGCTTCGCGGGGCTTTCATATCGGGCATGACAGGTTTCGGTCGGAATTGTATGGCCTGGAATCGTGCGTTTTTGCCCGCCAGTAAGGACCTTTTCTTCAGCAGTACCCGGTCATCCTGAGCGCCAGCGAAGGACCTTAAACCGGCAAAATCTTGCATTGGAGCAGAAGTTGAACAGCCGGAACGATCCCGAAAACCTTCACCATCTCGTTGCCACCTACCGCTCGAAGGCCCTTCGCTGGCGCTCAGGGTGACATGAGGTAGGAGCACAGGCTTTCGACAAGCTCAGGATGACAGTATTTTTGGGGCTTTTGAGCAGGCGCTGAACATAGACAAAGTCGAACGTAATCCCCAATCCGTAACCCGTATGACCGAAAACCCCAGGCTTAAGCGATGGCAGACTACCACGATGCTTTCGCTGGTCGTTGGCTACGCCGGCTACTACTTCTGCCGCTCCAACTTCTCCGTCGCGTCTCCGTTATTGCTGGAGGCGTTTGGCGATCAGGGGCTGGATAAGGAGATGCTGGGCCTCATCGCCTCGGTGGGAGTGTTTTTCTACGCGATGGGCAAACTCGTCAACGGGGTGTTGTGCGATTTCGTCGGTGGCCGGCGGATGTTCCTCTTCGGGATGGCGGCCTCGATCGGAGCGACGGTGTTGTTTGGGGCCGGCGCGGGGGTATCGGTCTTTTTTGTGGCCTGGTCCATCAACCGGCTCGTGCAGTCGATGGGGTGGGGGGCGCTGGTCAAGATCTCCTCCAACTGGTTTTCGTACAAGCGCTACGGCTGGGTGATGGGGATCATGAGCCTCAGCTTTCTGTTTGGCGATGCCATCGCGCGGCTGTTTCTGGGGCAGTTGATCGACTTCGGGTTTTCGTGGCGCGGCGTCTTTTTCGCCTCGGCGGCCGTGCTGGGAGTGATCATGGTGGTGGATTATTTCACCCTGAAGAGCAGCCCCACGGATGTCGGGCTCCCGGAGGTGGAGGTGAACCCCAAGAATGTGTTTGGCGATGCCGGGGACCGGGAGCGGCCGGCCGGCCTCAAGGCCCTGCTGCTGCCGTTTTTCCAGAGCCCCGCCTTCTGGCTCGTCGCGTTTATGTCCTTCGGCCTCACGCTCATGCGCGAGGCCTTTAATTTTTGGACCCCCACCTACCTCGCCGAGGTAGGCCGCCTCTCGCCGGGCGCCGCCGGCCAGATGAGCCTCTTTTTCCCGCTCTTCGGCGGCTTCGCGGTGTTGTTGACCGGGTATATGTCGGATAAATTCGCGGGCGGCAAACGCGCCGGCATCATGGTGCTGTCGCTCATCCCGCTCGTGGCCATCCTGCTCGTCATGGGCAGCGTCACCGGCATCGAAAACGCCGTCCTTCCCGTCATCTTTGTGTCGATTTCCGCCTTCCTGATGCTCGGGCCGTACGCCTTCCTCGCCGGCGCGATCTCGCTGGACCTCGGAGGCAAGCAGGGCAGTTCGACGGCCGCCGGCATGGTCGACAGCGCCGGCTACATCGGCAGCATCCTCTCCGGCTGGGGCGTCGGTGCCGTCGCCCAACGGTTCGGCTGGAACGCCGTCTTTATCTTACTCGCCATCGTCGCCTTCCTCACCGCCCTCGCGGCCATACTCTACTGGCGCAAGCATGAAGCATGAGGCATTGCCCTCCCCCTGCCTCCATCCCGTAAGGACGCGATACATCGCGTCCCCTTTTGCCCTCCTGCGGCCTCCCCCCCGTACGGACGCGATACCTCGCGTCCCCGCTTGGCCTCCCCATTAAGGCTTCAATGAGCGTATGACCCCCGTCTCCCCCGACCTCCTCTTTCGCCGCGACGACCCGAACGATATCCGCCTCGGCGAAGTCGTTCGCCTCGACCCCGCCGGCTACGAGGCGGCGGAGTTAGTCCTCCTCGGCTGCCCGCAGGACGAAGGAGTGCGCCGCAACCGGGGCCGCGAAGGCGCCCGGAACGCGCCGACCGCTATACGCCGGCAGTTTTATAAATTGGCGATGATGGGCATCGAAGCCGAACGGCCGCTCCGGCTGTTCG
>JAWXAX010000243.1 GCA_034439735.1 Rhodothermales bacterium
CGCCGCCGGCGGCGGGGATGACGCCGACACGGCCGGACGAGTTGGTGGTGCCGGCTTTGGGGTACTGGATGGGGATGGTGTAGGAGTAGAGCGAATCCGTGTTGTTGATGAGGAGGAAGTCGCGAATCCCCGACGCGTCGAGTTGCCAGAACGCGATGGAGCGGCCATCCGGGCTCCAGCGCCAGCCATCCTGGAGGGCGAGTTCTTCCTCGTAGACCCAGTCGAAGGTGCCGTTGATCAGTTTCTCCGATCCGTCTTTCGTGATCTGGTCGATGTGGCCATCGGTGAGGTGCTGCACGTATAGGTTGTGGCCCTGCACGTACCCGACGCGCGAGCCGTCGGGCGAGAACTTGGCGAACATGAGCGAGGACGCCGGCGCGTCGCCACCGAGCTGTTTGAGCGAGCCGTCGGCGATGTCGAGCACCCAGTAGTCGCCGCGGGTGTTGGTGCGCCAGACGCGCTGCGAGTTGGTGTAGAGCAGCAGCTTGAGCCCATCGGCCGACCACTCGTAGTCCTCGATCGGGAGCGGCTCCGTAGTGCCGGTGGGCACGAAGCGCTGCGCCGGTACGATGACATCCCGCCCGCCGCTGGAGGGGTCGTGCCGGACGATGTCGAAGCCGCCCGGGACCGTTTCCGAGCGTTCGAGCATCGTGTAGCCGTTGTTATCCTCCAACCACCGGGACTGCCCCGCGCGCTGACCAAAAAACTCGGGCGAGCCGTAGAGGCGCTCGAGGGTGATGTCGGAAGCCTGCTGTGCGAGGGCAGCAGGCGCCAGGAGGAAAAGCGCCAGGACGGCGAACGTACGGATGTTCATGACGGATGGGGTATAGGATCGGTAAGCCAGGCAAGCGCCTGTTCGTAACACCTCCATCCGAAAATAAAAAAGCCGGCGTTAAGGAACGGCCCGCCGGAAGGGAAAATGTTCGGCCGTCCACGCGCCGGCCTTCATCTCCTCCAGGATCACCACCATCTCTTCCCCCGTCTGGCGATAAATCAGCCGCTTCTGGCCGTCGGCCTGCTCGAATACCGCCTCGTGGCCGTCGACACGGATGAGCGGGAAAAGATGGACCTCCGCCTTCTCCTCCCAGGCGATCAAGCCAGCGCTGAAGTGTTTGATGCGGAGGGTGGGTATCGGGTCGATGGTATCGATCGTCATCATCTCAAAAAACACCGCTTCTCCTTCCTGCATGTACCGGAAGGAGCCCATCATCGTATTGCCGTTGGGCGCGGACCAGATCTCCTCGATGAAGGCCCCCTCGGGTTCGCCCTGCCAGTGGCCGGCGATGAAGGCGAGGTCCGCGAGGGTCGCGGCCGGCTGGGCGGAGGCGGGGGTGGCGAGGAGTATCGCGCCGAACAGGAAATAACTGAGTTTCGACATCTCTATTGATCGTTATCGAATCAGAGCACGTTTGGTATCGGATGATTAAGACGTCACTTTTTATCGTCATTCCCGCGTAAGCGGGGATCCTTTGAAGATTTCTGAATGCCTCACTTGCGGTTCCAGGCAGGGTTTTGTGCATCATAGAACCTTGTATGGATCCCCGAACGGGGTCGGGGATGACGGTACTTAAAGGATGTAGCGACCCCAATAGCTTGCGGAGCAGCTCGACAAAGCAATCAGAGTCACAACATTGTAGCGCATTCCCTAGATATAACTCTACAGTGCGCCCCTATGGGTTACCGCGGCTGCTTCGCTGTGCGCAGATACGGCTTGTGGATCTTGAATCCTTCGAATTTTTGCCGGGCATCTTCGTCGGAAACAGCGTTTGACACCACGATGTCGTCGCCCGGATTCCAGTTCGCCGGCGTGGAGACCGGGTGTTTGGCGGTCAGCTGAAGGGAGTCGAGTGTCCGCAGGATCTCGAAGAAATTGCGACCCGTCGTCATCGGATAGGTCATCATCATCTTGATCTTTTTATCGGGGCCGATGACAAAAACGGTGCGGACGGCCTGGTTCGTAGCCGGCGTGCGGCCTTCCGAGGTGCCGGTTTCCTCCGCCGGCAGCATGTTGAAGAGCTTGGCGACCGTCAGGTCCCGGTCCCCGATCATCGGGTAGTTAACCTTATGGCCCTGGGTCTCCTCGATGTCTTTCGCCCACGCCTGATGGTTCTCGACGGGGTCCACGCTGAGGCCGATGATCTTGCAGTTACGTTTCGTGAACTCGGGCTCAAGGCCGGCCATGGTCCCCAGCTCCGTGGTGCACACCGGGGTAAAGTCCTTCGGGTGGGAGAAGAGAATGCCCCAGCTGTCGCCGAGCCACTGGTGGAAGTCGATCGTGCCGTGGGTGGTCTCGGCGGTGAAGTTAGGGACGACGTCGTTGATGCGAAGCGACATGGCGGGTTCCTCGTGAGGTGAGTGGGTGGGTGGCTTGCGAATTCCTCAACGCCGGGAATATACGCCTGTTGCATCTCAAGAAGGGAGTTTTCACCGCATCGTAACTTGTCAGTGCCTGGCGGCCAGGAGGATGCGGACGGTCGGCCGTTCTCAGGGCCGGCGGACAAGCAGCCGGGTCTCGACGCTGGCCTCCGAATCCACCCGGACCACATAGACGCCCGCCGGCAATGAGGTCCCGTCAATGGCAACGATCATCGATTCTGTCGAATGCCCTTCGTACAGCAGCCTGATCGCGCGCCCGAGGAAGTCGTAGAGGGCGACGCGCACCCCTTGCGGCGGCAATGTGAGCTGTAACGTGGCCTCCGTGGAAAAAGGATTTGGGTAGATGCTCCCGATCATCGGGCGGGCGGGCAATAGCCGAGGGTCCTCGATACCGACGCTGTTTTCGCTGCC
>JAWXAX010000244.1 GCA_034439735.1 Rhodothermales bacterium
CCGAGGCGCTGTGCCGGCTGCTCGGCATCGCCCCGCCGACGGCCGCCTCGTCGCCGGAAAGCGGGTTGCTGATCCACGTGTCGCCGCCGTCCGCTCATACCCCCTGGTGCCGGGCGCGGATCGACGCCGGCGGGAACGGGGAGGTGACTTCCACCGAGCCGGCGCTGCTGTACGCGTTTGTCCACCTCCTGGTCGACGGGCTGACCGAGGCGCACCGGAGCCGGCTCGGCGAGGGGCTCCTGCTCGAATCCTCCTTCGCCTGGAATCGGCCGTTGTACGACTCCGTCCTTACCCAGGTCGCCCGCACCGTGCGCGACTTCGACGAGGCCTCGTACATCGAGCAACTCGCCCGCGCCGGCTTCACCCATCTCGAAGCCAACGGCCTCGCCTCCACGATGCCCTACGAACCGGGGGTGTCGACCGAGTTCTACCGCGCTTTTTATTCATACGGCCCCGGGCTGCTGCAATTCGTCGACTCCGACCTCTCGCGCGGCCTGTACGACCGATCGTATGTCCGCGCCAACCTTGAACGGCTGAAGCGGGTCGCGGCCGAAGGGCTGAAATACGGCCTCAAGCCCGGACTGCTCTGTTACGAGCCGCGCGCCATGCCCGAGCCGTTTTTCCAGCGGCACCCGTACCTGCGAGGGGCGCGGGTGGATCACCCGTTCCGGTCGCATGTGCCCCGCTACACCCTCGCGCAGGACCACCCGGTCTCGCGCGAGCACTACAGGCAGCTCATCCACAACCTCATGCGCGAGGTGCCCGAGCTCGCGTACCTGTCCGTCTGGACCAACGACAGCGGCGCCGGCTTCGAGCACACGAGCTCGCTGTACGTTGGCCGCAACGGCGGGCCGTACCTCATCCGGGAGTGGCGGACGCACGATGCCATCGCCCGCGCCGCCGGCGAAAGCGCCGTCCGCTGGATGCGGCTGCTGCAGGAAACCGCCGCCGAGGTCAACCCCGACTTCGTCGTCAGCCTCCGGATCGATGCCTTCCGCGACGAGCACGACCACATCACGGCCGCGATGGACAAACACCTCTCCGTCGAGGGGCCGTCGCTGCTGGTGAAGGGGTACGACATGCCGTATCGTCACCCGAGGTACCCGGATCAGGAAGGCGTAGCCGGCACGATCTTCCACACGGAGATGGACCCGCGGGAGGCGACCGCGCTGGCCCGATACCGGGGCGAAGGGATCGAACCCTCGGTGTCGTATTCCCCGGGCTCCAGCTTCAACATGGAGCCGCTGCTCGGCACCCCCTTTCCCCGCACGCTCCACGGCAAGCTCATGAGCCTGCGTGAAACCGGCATCACCCGCGTCAGCGCCCACGGGGGGCTGCTGCATCTGGATAAAACGCCCTACTGGCCGCACCCGGCCGTCATCCAGCAGGCCCAGCTCAACCCCGAACGACCCATCGACGACATCCTCCTCGAACTCGCCCGAACATGGGCCGGCGAGGCGCGCGCCGGCGACCTCGTGGCCGCGTGGGATGCGATCGACGAGGCCGTTTCCTGGACGCCGTTTATCTATCTGTACAGCTTTTTTGGATTCGTCTGGTACCGCGCCTGGATCCGGCCGCTCGTCCCCAATCTCGAGGCCGTGCCCGAGGCCGAGCGGCGGTATTACGAGGACTTCATCGTCACCGTCAAAAACAACCCGAACAACGTAGACCTCAGCCGGGACGTCATGTTCACCCTGATGACGCCGGCCCAGGCCGCCGCCAACCGACAGGGATTCGACACCCACGTCTTCCCCCGGCTCGACGCCATCGAAGCCACCCTCGCGCCGCTGGCCGGCGAGCCGGTTTTCCGGGACCTGCTCGTCCGTGTCCGCGCCCTGCGCGCCTGGACAACCGCCCAACGCAACGTCTGCGCCTGGACGGAGGGCGTGTACGGGTATCTGGGGACGAGCGACCCGGCGGAGCGGGCGCGCCATCGCGCGGCGCTGCAGGAAATGATGGATCTGGATATCCAGAATACCCGCCTCCTGCTCGCGCTGTGGGAACAGCAGGAGACCGAGTGGATACTCGTGTCCGCTGCCGGCGAGACGACGTTTGTGTTCGGCCCCAACCTGGGCGATCACCTGCAGCGCAAAATCGAGCTCACCGAACGGTATCGGGATGCCGAGCCGTACATCGACCCGGATGTTTTGTGGAGGATTTGATACGGGGACGTGCTTAATCGAGACGATTCAGGGACACGATGTATCGTGTCCATACAAGGCCTCGGCTTACCATCGCGCCTGAAATGTTACACGTACCCCCGCCGCTGCGCGGCGCCGATCCCGACTCGTTTGCCCGCTCGACGGTGACGTCCCGCATGCCCGCCCTCGCGCGGCGCGCGCGGCTCAACCCGGAGGTGCCGGCAGCCGCGCACCCGGCTATCGAAGCCCTTGCGGCCGAGTTGCCCCATGCCCCGATCCGGCATCTGGACGATCCCCACGCCCCCGACCTGGCCGGCTGGCGCAGCCTCGTCGATCCCCACGCCGGCGCCAGCTGGCTGGAAGTGCCCTGGCTGTTCGCCGAATTTTACCTCTTCCGGCGCGTGCTGGAGGCGACCGGATTTTTTGGGGATGGACCCGGCGCCGGCGTCGACCCGTACGGCCCCGACAAAGAGGCCAGCCTCGCCATCGCCGAAGCGCCTCTCCGCGCCCTCGCCGAGGCCGGCTTACTCGAATCGCCGCCCACCGCCGAGACGCTGCGGAGCCTCCTGAAAGCCTCCCTCTGGGGCAATCAGGCGGATCTCAGCCTGTGGCAGGCCGGCGAAGGGCCGGGTCACGAACTGATCGACCGGGATAAGCAACTACTCGCCGACGACACCGGCGCCGTCGCCGCCTGGCTGGCGGCCGCGGGTGGGAGGCTCGACATGGGCGTCGTGGTCGACAACGCCGGCGAGGAGTTCACGATGGACCTCGCCCTCGTCGACGCCCTGCTGCGGCTCCCGCCCGGAGGCCGCGTCACGCTCCACGTCAAAGCCTTCCCGACCTATGTCTCCGACGTCACCCCCCGCGACGTAGACGACACCCTCGCGGCGTTCCGCGCCTCGGCCGCGCCCCACACCCGCCGGCTCGCGGCCCGCCTCGATGCCGCGCTGGCGGCGGGTCGGCTGCTCATCCAACCGGATCCCGTCTGGGCGCAACCCCATCCCTTCCGCCGGCTGCCCGACGGGGCCCGCGCCACCCTCGGCCGGCATGACTTTCTGATTTTTAAGGGCGACGCCAACTACCGGCGGTTGCTGGACGACAGCCACTGGCCAGCCACCACCCCGTTCGCATCCATCGTCGCCTACTTCGACACCCCGCTGCTCGCGCTACGCACCTGCAAAGCCGAGGTGATCGCCGGCCTCGACGCACAACAGATCGCCAGGCTTCACGCCCTGGATCCGCACTGGAAGATAAACGGTCGCTGGGCCGTCGCGCAGGCGCACGGGATTCCAGGGAGATGAGCCCCCTCCCGCCGCTGGCGCATCCCGCATTGCTCGAAAAGAGCCGGCCGGATGACGCCGAACCTACCGTCTGATTGTGGGGCTTTTCCGGTATCTTCCTGGCACATCGCTGTACGCATGCACGGTCGTGCGCCGGCGATTGTTATGCCTTTTCCGCGGCGTCCGTTCTGCCGCGCGACGGCTCCGTGACGACATCCCAGGGAGCCGGGACTCCCCCCATTTCTTACCGGCAATACCCCGATTTCAGGCCGGATTTCAGCAATAATCGCTTGCGAGCCGCGCCCCCGTGCTGGATCGTTTCCGTGTCGCGAAGCCTCCATTCGCCGCGATCCTGCCGTGCCGCATCGTCTCCTGCGAATGAAACCGCCCGTTGCCTGTGGCGGCGCTGTTTTTTTTCAACTGTACTACGTGATACCCAATGAAGAAGAGCGTTGATTTTTACTGGACCCAACGTATTATCGACCTCTTGATGAAAATCGCCGGGGTTATCGTCACCTCGGCGGCTACGATCGAAGTCGCGAGCGACGCCTTTCGGAACATCGAAGAGCCATGGCTCACCGTGATCCGGGTCGGTGCGCTCATGCTGGTTGAAGGCGCGTTTATCGTCTCCTGGCTGGCCATCGACACGCAGCACAACGCCCCGATGCCGATGAAAATCGCCTGGGCGGTGACGCTGATCGTGATCTATGTCGCCCTGCTGGTCATCGCCCTGGAGCACGGCGAAGGCGCCGCCGGCTGGGCGTTCCGCTTCGTGCTGGCCGTCATGATCGGCCGAAGCATCTACGAGGCCGGGATGTACGAGCTGCTCAAGAACCACAAAAAGGCCGAGCGGGACATCCGCAGCAGCTTTGTGGTGCGCCGCGTGGGCCGGCAGTTGGCCAAGAAAGACGCCATCAAGGGGCTCAACATGGAGAGCCTCCAGTCCAACTACGCCCGCGAGCTCGGCAGCGAGGTCTCCCGCGCCAAGCTCGAGGCCGAACACGAGGCCGCGCTGATCGACGTCAAGCTGATGCGCGAACGGCTCCTGGCCAGCGTTCACGCCAAGGACAACCTGGCGCGCAAGAAATTCCAGGCTCAACTCGCCGCCGAAAACAAACATACCCAGTATCAGCTCGACTCGGCAAAAAACGGCTCACTTGTCGCCCACACGCCGTCCACCAACGGCAACGCGCCGCACACGAACGGCCAGGCGCAGGCAGATGCATCACACGAAGCCGGCGGCGATCACGAAACCGACGAGAACCTCGCCAACAAAAAGGATCGGCTGAAGGATATGCTCCTGTGGGCCCTCATGGAGAACCCGAACCTCTCCAAACAAGCCCTCAGCGCTCACGTCGGCGCCTCACCCGGCACGATCCGCAAATACCTCGACGAACTGCTCGACGAAGGCAAACTCCGCACGACCAACAAGACCCGCTCGGGCTTCACGGTCGTCCAGGGGGATGCGATGATGAATTGATTGGTTGCAGGTTGGCAAGTTGCAGGTTGGCAGGTTGTCTCTCCCTGAAGAACCTGCCAACCTGCAACCTGTCAACCTGCCAACCACTTATTGCCCCAGCGATAACAGATTCGCGAACACCCGGTACGCCCCCGGCACATTAAACGGGGCCTGCCGGTGGATGGCGTAGGCGAAGTAGGTAAACCGGCCCGAGCCGTATTGGGCTGTCAGCCAGCCGCCGTCCTGCGGGGGTTGGCCAGCGTCGTTGGAGCGAATGAGGGGGGTGTAGGCGGGGTCCCAGCTGGCGAAGAACTTGGAGCCGCGCTGCTCGATCCACCCGTCGAAATCCGCCGGCGTGATCCGGTTGGGGCCGGCGAACACCGGGTGGTCCGGCGCGAGGATCGTCACCGCCGCATCTTCCTCGGACACCTCCTCCGCGTTCTGCGGCAGGGAGGCAGGGAACGGCGCCTGGTCCTCGGGCCGGTACTCAGGCGTCTGGTACAGTACCACGAGGTGCCCACCCTCCCGGGCAAAATCTAGTAGCCGGCGGTTGTTCGCGATCAGATCCGCCCGCACGGCATACGCCCGCGTGCCGACGACGATCGCGTCGTAGCCCGACAGGTCGCCGCCGGCGAGGTCGGCCTCCTCCAGCAGCGTCACCGACCCACCCAGCTGCTCGATGGCCGACGGCACCTCATCCCCCACACCCATCACGTAGCCTACCGCCAGCCCCTCCGTCATCCGCACATCCACCCCGCGTACATCGACCACCGCCGGCCGGTACAGGTAGCGCGTCTCCCACGCCGGCCGGGTGACGACGTCGTAGCCCTCGGTGTAGGTTCGCCCTTCGCTCTCTAGCGTGGCCTCGAGCGTGTAGGATCGGGCCTGAAGCTGATCGGGCATCACGGTGAACGTAAACGCCGCGCGCTCGCCGTCTTTGCCGAGCGCCACCGGGTGGGCGGCCGGCTCGGCGCGCCAGCCGGCCGGCATCGCGAGGCGAAGCTCGCCGCTGGCGGCGGATGGCTGGTTGTTCTGGACCTCGATGCGGACATCAAACGGCGCGACCTGACCGGTCAGCGGCACCATCCGGCTGGCGGGGGCCGACTGGACCGAAAACGTCGGCACGACGCTCAACTCCCGCATCACATACCCTTCCGGCAGCCGCGACTCGCGCGTGCTTACGGTTTCGACGAGGCGGAAGGGCACGCCGAACACCTCGTAGGCGGCGACGACCAGGAGGGCGGATCGCGACGCTGGAAGCGTCCTGTCGGGGGTTTCGGTAACGCTGTATCGGTTCTGGGCGATCGAGGGGCGGGCGAAATAGGGCCGGGAGACCGCGCCGTCGGGCGGGACGGTGGTCGTGAAGGTCTGCGCCACCGGCTTGTTGCCAACCAGCGCGGCGCCGGCGGCATCCGGGGCCTCGGCCTGCCAGCCGGGGCCGCCGTCGAGCGACAGGGTATGGAGGCGAACGGGGATTGTGGTGGGATTGACCAGCTGGACATCCACCCGGAGCGCCTGCCCGGGCACCGCGGCGCCCATCGTGGGAAGAGGCGCCCAGGGGCTGGCGGAGACCTGCGTCGCCGCCGGCATCGCGATGGCCTCCAACCGGAGGCCCAGCGCGGCCTGGACAGCGTCCTCGATCTGCCGTGCCTTGATACGGAGCATAAACGCGGCCTCGGAGTCGTCGTCCAGGTTGGCGATGAGCTGGCGGATCGTACGCGCCGCCTGCGCCAGGGGCTCAACCACACCGGAAGGATCGGCGACGTTGAAGCGCCGGACAGCCTCGTCGATGCGGCCGGCGGCGGCGCGGAGGGCGTCCCGCGCGCCGTCTTCGGCCGGCTCACCCGTGAGGTCGAACAGGCCGGAGAGGGTGACATCGAGTCCATCGAAAAATCCCGCTTCCGCGCCGGCGGCCGGGGCGTCGAGGCGCTCGTAGTAGCTCAATGCGGGGCCAAACGATACGCGCGATCGCCCGCTCGTCTGCGATTTCTGGAGGCTGAGGCCGTGGTAGCCGAAGTTGTTGTACGTCTCCCCGAGCCACGGGCTGACGGCGCCGGGGTCCACCGTTACGTTCCACCGCTCGGACTCCCGAATGCCGCCGCGGTAGAGTTTGCGGACCGTCCATGGCCGGAGGCCTTCTTGTGAGATCTGCTCGGGAAACGCCGTAGGGTCGCCGGCGAGGCGAACGGCGTCCGGCGTGATGCCGCCGGCGGCCTGGTGGTTGCCGTGGCCGTCGCGCTCGGATCCGTGGAAGCGGGAGATGACGACGAGCGGCCGGTTGATGCGGATGATGCGCACCAGCTCTTCGAGGACCGTCTCGCGCCCCCAGTTGGCGATCGACTCGTCGAGGGTTTTGGAGTAGCCGTAGTCGGTGAGCGAGGTAAAATACTGATCGTCGAGCCCGTAGTACCGGCCCGATAGCAACAGCTCCTCGGTGCGGATGAGGCCGAGCGCGTCGAACAGCTCCGGCCCGATGGCGTTGGCGCCGGCTTCGCCGCGGTTGAGCGTCGCCAGCGCGAGCCGGACGCCCTGTCCGCGGCTGAGGAGGGATAGGAGGCCGGCGTGTTCATCATCCGGGTGCGCCGTCGTATGCATCGCGCTGGCCGTCGTGCGCAGCTTGAGGAGGCGCTGGTAGAGGCCGGCGGCCCCCTGGTCCTGCGGCAGGTCGCGGTCCGCCAGCCGGGTGAGGACCCGGTCCGGCGCGGGGGTGTAGGGCTGGGCAAGCGCCGGGGTGGCAATCAGCAGGACGAGGAGGAGGGCGATGAGGGACATGGGCTCTTTGAGTGGTGCCAGTCTGGGGGAGGTCTCTCCGCTGCGTCGCCGGAGGGCCGGCGACTACGGTCGAGATGACAGGCATTGGTAAGGAGGTCTCTCCGCTGCGTCGCCGGCAAGCCGGCGACTTTGGTCGAGATGACAGGCATTGGTAAGGAGGTCTCTCCGCTGCGTCGCCGGCAAGCCGGCGACTACGGTCGAGATGACATTTTATTTTAATATAAAATAAAATGTCATCTCGACCGAAGGCCCGATTCATCGGGCCGAAGCGGAGAGACCTCCCAAATCATACTGTCATCAGGCCGAAGCGGAGAGACTTCCCGACGAATCACACTACCCCTCCTCACTCAAATCCACCATCTCCGGGTTGATACTCCGAATCAACGCCAGTTTTTTCGGCCTCCCCCACCGTTTGATCTGTTTTTCGCGATCGATCGCATCCAACACAAATGCGTGCTCTTCTACATAAAGCAGGTCGCGACACTGATATTTCGACGTAAACGCACCGCCCTGACGATTTCTGTGCTGCCAGAGACGACGCTCCAGATCTCCAGTGACACCCGTGTAAAACACCGTCCTGTGTCGGTTGGAAAGGATGTAGACCGAGTAGGTGCGATCCATATAAAAAGGGGTTTCCCTTTCTAGACGAAAAATCGCCCTTCGGCATACCCTGTGGAGGAAACGAAGTGTTCGGCTGAAGGAGGGTTATTCGTCGCGGCCGAGGTGAATGGCATGAATACGTTTACTGATGGAGGTCTCTCCGCTGCGTCGCCGGCTAGCCGGCGAC
>JAWXAX010000245.1 GCA_034439735.1 Rhodothermales bacterium
GCCGGCGAAGTCGGGATCGAGCGCAATCCCGAGGAGCCCGTCCTCCTGCACCGTCGACACTTCGAGCTGCGCTACCAGGGAGGTCGACGCCGACGCCGGGTCGTACCGTTTCAATCGCCCCTCGCGCTCGACAAAAAACACCGCGCCATCGGGGGCGACGGCCAGTTCCATCGGGGAGGATACGGCGGCATCGAGCACCTGTTTGACGAGCCGGCCTTGCTGGGTGGCCTCACAGTCGCCCCCGACCAGGCCGGCCGCCCACCGGATGCCGGCGGAGAGGTGTGCGATGTAGTGGGGCTCGGCGTAGGTCTCGGCCGTGTGGCCGCCGCCCGTATACCACGAGCGACCGCCCTGAAACGTCTGGCACCATGCGATGGGATGATCGAACCCCATCGATCCGCCATTGTAGGTCGTTTCATCCAGCGTCGCCAGCACATGCACCGCGCCGCGGGGGTTGCGCTGGTAGTTGTACCACTCGTCCGTCCGCGTCCAGCGCTCGGGCAGGCCGTCCGTCGATGGGTGGACGCCGTCGGCCACGACGATGCGGCCGGACTGGATCTCCGGGTGGCCGGCGAAATAGGCCCCGACGAGTGCGCCGTACCAGGGCCAGTCGTACTCCGTGTCCGCCGCCGCGTGGACGCCCACGAAGCCGCCACCGGCCCGGATGAAGCGCTCGAAAGCCGCCTGCTGGGAGGCATCGAGCACGTCGCCGGTGGTGTTCAGAAAGATGACGGCGTCGAAGACCGCCAGGCTGTCGTCTACAAAATAGGCCGGGTCCTCGGTGGCGGTGAGGCGCCAGTCGTCGTTCTGGGCCATGGCTTGCAGGGCCGCGAGGCCGGCGGGGATGGAGTCGTGCCTGAAGACGGCCGTGCGCGAGTAGGCCAGGATACGGGGCTGCGCCAGTGCCGGCATCGCTGGCATGGACCCGAGCAGGACAAGCAGCAGCATTCGAATACGGGCGCACGACGGCATAGGGTTGTTTTGCGTACGAGTACGATAGACCAAGGTCCGAAACGTGGCGCTAACTTCAGACGCTCCCGCGGAGCGTCACATCCATTATCCCGCATTCCGGAACACCGGCGCGAACTCTCGCAACGGCATCCCCGAGCCGTGTGGCGAGCCGCCTTTGCGGGCGACCTCGATCTCGTACGTCACCCGGTCCGTGCGGTAGTAGCGGCGCTGGACGTAGACGGGTTTGTCGCCGGTAGTCATCGAGAGGCGCTCGATGAGAAAGACGGCGCGGCCGACGGGCACACCGAGTTGGCCGGCGATCAGCTCATCCGCATTCACCGCGTCGAGGCGGTAGCGGCCGCGGAGGACGGGCACCTGGTAATCTTCCTCCAGGATACGGTAAATCGTCTCGTGCTGGAGGTCGTAGCCCTGAAGGAGCTGGCCGTAGAAGACTGGCAGCCAGGTCTGGTCGAACGCGATAGGCAGATCGTCGCCGAGGCGGAGGCGATCAAGCCGGCAGACCCGCACGTGGGGTTCGACATTCAGGGCCACCTGCACAAACCCCGGCGGCTCGACGTGGTCAAAATGAACGACCCGGGAAGAGGCCTCGAGGCCGGCCTGCGCCATATCCTCCACAAAGTCCGTCAGCTTCACCATGCCCTGGAGCAGGCGGGCGTCCTTCACAAACGCGCCCAGGCCCTGCCGGCGGTAGATCAGCCCCTCGCTCTCGAGCGTCTGCAACGCGCGGCGGACAGTGATCCGGCTGACGTCGAACTGCTGGCCGAGCTGGTTTTCCGAGGGAAGCTGGTCGTCGACATGAAACAGACCCTTTTCGATTTGCTCGCGCAGCCAATCGCTGATCTGCTCGTGTCGTGGACGTCCTGATTGTAGCATAGGGATGGTACGAATGGCGAGGCGTGCCTCCAGGTTTTCCTGAAGATACGTCGCGGAGATCTGTTCGTTCACACGTAAATTATCGACCTCGATTCACCCACCTACGTGTAACGACAGGCCATGCTCCACCCCGACCTCCTGCGGTTTGTCACCCGGGACGACATTCAGATTGAAGAAGCGCCCTGGGGGCCGCACCACTGGCTCTGCCGGCCCGGCCTCACGGACGCGCAGGACTTGCTGCTCGTCCGCGTCCACATGCCCGCCGGCAAAGCGCATCAGTTCCACCGCCATCCCGCCATGGAGGAGATCATCTACGTCGTTTCCGGCGTCGCGGAGCAATGGGTGGATGATGCGTTCCGCATCCTCCAGGCCGGCGAAATCGCCCACATCCCGAAGGATGTAGTCCACGCCACCTACAACGCCGGCGACGAGCCGCTCGTCTTCCTGGCCATCCTTTCCCCGGCGATTTTTGAAGGGCCGGCTGTGGTGGATATGTGTCAGGAAGAACCCTGGCGCTCGCTCAAGACGCCGGTCATCTACCCGTGATTGATGCCCTCCAGTGGAACAAGGTGAGGCGGCCGGGCTGCTGGCCGCGTTTTGTGTGGAGACTGGCGCCACCCCGCGTCAGGTGCGGGCGGACGCCAGCCGGCTGGCGGATTTCCAGCGCCGGCTCGGGGAGCACGGGGTGGGTGTGCGGTGGCCGGCGCCGATGACGGCGGCGACATAACATCGCTCACCCCATCTTTTTCAGGTAGGAGGCGCTGGCCGGCAACACGGCGGGATCCATCTCCACATAGACATTGTTCAGGCCCCCGACCTTCGCGGCGTCGAAGAAATCCTTCCAGTCTACGACGCCCTCGCCAATGGCGACCGCGGACTCCTTCGCCGGCGACCAGTCCGCCAGGTGCGCCGAGATGAACCGGCCGGGGTGCGCCCGGAAATAGTCGGCCGCCTTGTAGCCGATGTTGACGACGGCGACCTGGAACTGGAGCTTGACAAGGTCCGTGTCGAAGCGTTCGAGGAGGACGTCGTAAATGAGCGTCCCGTCGATCTTTTCGAACTCGCCATGGTGGTTGTGGAAGCCGAGCTGGATGCCGGCGGCCTTCGTCTGTTCGCCGAGGCGGTTCATCGTGTCGGCGGCCTTTTTCCAGTCGTCCATCGTGGCTTCTTTGCCCAGGCCGAGGCTCGACGCCACCATCTGGGTGTAGCCCATATCCTTCGCGAAGGCGATCCGCTCGGGCAGATGGTCCCGCAACTCGGCGAAGTTGTAGTGGCTGCTTTCGCAGTGGATCCCCTCCCCATCCAGGATGCGTTTTAACTCCTTGCCGGAGTACTTGAGGAGCGGCGCGAAGCCGGATTTTTCGTAGCTGGGGGGCGAACACAGCTCGATGCCGCTGTATCCGTGGGCGACCATCTTTTTCATGGTGCCGACAAAGTCCTGCGCGATCTGCTCCCGCACCACCCAGGTCTGGAACGCGATCTTCCCGCCGGGGATCGGCGCGGGAATGTGCGCATGGAGCAACTGGGGCGTAAAGAGCGACGCAGCGGCGAGGCCGGCGGTGCGATGGAGGAAATTGCGGCGATTCATGCTCATGATTGGGGCCAGGCGAAGGTGTGTGGGGTAGGAGTGCATCCAATATCCCCAGAAAAGCGCTTACTTGCAAGCCGGTTTCGGAACACACCCGTAAGGACACGATACATCGTATCCCGCATACCCAACATCTTCCCGGATCGCGCGTACCAGCGGCACATCCACCAACCTGACATACATCCATGGAGCTTACGCTGGAGAAACGAGACGCGATCGCCACCCTGTGCCTCATGGCCGCTTTTGCCGACGGCCAGAAAGACGACAACGAGCGGGACCGCATCAAGGAGATCTTCGACAGCCTCGGCGCCGGCTTCTCGCCATCCCTGTACACCCGCGTCGTCCTCGGCCAGGCCGATATCAACGCCGCGGCCGATACGCTCGACGCGCCGGCGCTACGGACCCTCGCCTACGAAATGGCCGTCGGTGTCTGCGATGCAGATGGCGCGACTACTGGCGACGAAAAGGCTTTTCTGGAACGTCTCAGCACGGCTCTCGGACTCGACGCCGCCGCCTCGCGCGCCTTCCTGGCGCAGGGCGACGCCCTGGCGACGCTCCCGCTCGACAGCGCGGAACCCGTGCCGGCCGTGGCCTCAACCGGTCCGGCCGGCGCCCTGAAGGACGATCCAATCCTCGATGCCCTCATTCTGAAATACGCCGTCATCAACGGCGGGCTGGAGCTCCTGCCGCAGTCCCTCGCCTCGATGGCCATCATCCCACTCCAGATGAAGCTCGTCTACAGCGTGGGGCAACACTATGGCTACGCGTTGGATCAGGGTCACATCCGCGAGTTGCTGGCGACGGTAGGTGTGGGGATGACCTCACAGGTCGTCGAGAACTTCGCGCGCAAGATCGTCGGCGGGGTGTTGAAGGGGACGCTGGGCAAGATGGGCAGCGCGGCAACCGGGGCGGCGGTGACGTTTGCGTCCACGTACGCCGTGGGGCACGTGGCGCGGTCGTATTACAGCGCCGGCCGGAAGCTGGAGCCGGAGACGCTCAAACGGATGTTCAGCGAACACGTCGAACGCGGCAAGGCCCTGTTCACCAGCCACCAGCCGGCCGTCGAAGCCAGCGCGCGGAATACGGACGTGGGGTCGTTGCTGAAGATGGTGCGAGGGTAAATACGAAGTTTACTCCGCCTATTTGCCTTCGAATGGGTTAAAAAGTCGCAATCCTTCTACCCATTCAAAATCCTTTACATTACGCGTCACTAACACCCTTCCCCAATGGAGCGCCGTAGCTGCAATGAGCGAATCACCAAGCGCCATGGATTGTTGCCTTCGCAGATGAATCGCCAATTCCAGGACACCCGGTGAGATAGGAAGTACTTCGGCAACCAAGAAGAACTCCTCCAATAAACGTTGCTCGTGCTCGGTGAGACGGTGATATCCAAGTGTCTCCACCATGCTCACAGCCGATACCGACGGGGCCTGTTCAGCGATAAAACGCCTCAGCCACTCGTTTTCAGGAAGGGCGGCATAAATGATTATGTTGCTATCGAGGAGCACAGCCGATCACTTCGAGCGAAACGGGAGTGGCCTATCTTCCCGCACAGCCTGTTGCCACTCGACGGGGTTCTCTATGTCCGAAAATGCCGAAGATTCAGCGAGCTTCTCCAATAGATCGGCCATACGTTGCCCTCTGCCTTCGCGCGTGGTTGGGGTCTCGATCAGCGTGATGTGCACACGTACCGGATGCGGAAGCTGGGGATCATCCTGGGCCCAGGCAATCGTATTCCCGTCTAATATGGCTTCGTAGGTTCTGAGCATGAGTCACGTGGGCTTTTTCGAGTGAACGTCCTCATTCAAGCAAAGGTTTTGCTTCAGGCTTCGGGGCAGCAAATTCGCCGATCAAGCCCGATGCGACGAACGTTTCCATGATTATCTACCGCCGGCCACGTCGCTGAAGAGACAGACCCATGGGACTTCGCGCGCGCATCCTGCTCCCCAGACCGCTTTCCGAGAAACACGTCGCCATCCTCGAGCAGGGACTTCGTACGATCAGCACCGACTTCGAGCCCGGCCTGTTCGACGAGGAGGGGTGGGACTTCTCTCTGACCAACGGGTACCCGATTCGCATCCGGTACCGGGGGCCGGCTCGCCGGCTCTACATGAGCTTCTACACCAACGAAACCCTGATCGACGAACAGGAAGCCGACATGATCGGCGCCGGCTTCGGCTGGAAACCCACCTACGCCTTTACCGTCGGCTCCTACGAAACCGAGCCCTGCGACCACCACCTCCTCGGCGGCCTCACCCTCATCCTGGCCGAAAAACTGCGCGGCCTCGTCGACTACTGCGGCTACCTTACCCCCGGCCGCGTCACCGATCCCAAACGCCAGAAAGACATGAATCTGGCCCGCCTCCGCGGCCGGCTCTGCATCGTCAACGGCTACTTCCAGTATCACGTCTCGGACCCGCTCTTCCTCCGGTCGTGGCTCCAGCATCCGGGGTTTATGATGATATAGGTTGGCAGAAATAGGTTGCAGGTTGGCAGGTTACAGGTTGCAGGTTGCTCGTACACACGCGAACTTGCCAACCTTTGGATTCTTCGAGTCCGTCGGCTTCGCCGCCGTCCCGCAGGACAGGCCTGCCAACTTGCCAACCTGTAACCTGCCAACCACTTCATGCGCATGACCTTCCGCTGGTACGGCGCTGACGACCGGGTCACGCTGGCATATATCCGCCAGATCCCCGGGCTTGTCGGCATCGTCAGCGCCCTGTATGACATCCCGCCGGGGGCCGTCTGGCCGCTGGAGCGTATTCTGGCCCTCAAGGCGTCCATCGAGTCCGCCGGCCTGGCGTTTGACGTCGTCGAAAGCATCCCGAGGACATCAAGCTCGGCCGGCCCACCCGCGACGCCCACATCGATGCCTACTGCCACAGCATCGAGCATCTGGGCGCGGCCGGCATCCCCGTGTTGTGTTACAACTTCATGACAGTGTTCGACTGGACGCGCACCCGGATCGACCTGCCGATGCCGGACGGGTCCACAACGCTCAGCTACGACCACGACGAGCTTTCCCGGATTAATCTCTCCTGCGTCGGCAAATCGCTGCCGGCGTGGGCGACCTCTTACTCCGCCCGCCAGATCGACGAACTCTTCGACGCCTACACACAGGTCGATGAAGAGCGGCTCTGAGACCATCTAGCGTATTTCCTCGAACGCGTGGTGCCCGTCGCCGAGGCGGCCGGCGTGAAAAACGGCTCGAAGACCCTGTCCCGAGTAGATACCCTGGGTAAGAACCGGGGATGGCAGGGGGACGTCATGCCATCAGATTTCAGAGCCTTCAGCAAACCTGGGATGTGCAGACATATACGAAGAGCCCCGGGCGCCTTCGCGTACCGGGGCTCCGTGCTGACTACTGGACACTTTTCGCAAACCGCCTTTCCCTAGGGCCGTCCGGGGCAGTCTCCAGCCTTCACCCCTTACAATCCTGGAACGCGCAGGCCGCTTCCGTTTACTTCAACAACAGCATCCTCTGGGTCAATGCGCCATCGGGCGTTTCCAATCGATACAGATACGTGCCGCTTGGCAGATCGCCAGAAGAGAATGTGACCTCGTGGCTGCCGGAATCCTGGACACTATCCACAAGGCGCCGGACTTCCCGGCCCAACACGTCATAGACCATGAGCTGGACATAGCCCTGCTCTTCTATGGAGAAGCGAATAGTCGTCGAGGGGTTGAAGGGATTGGGATAGGCCGTTAAAGAGCTCGCGGGTGCTGATTCCTGTTCTATGCTGAACGTGATGTCATCGAGCGCAACAGACCCTTGCGTCCGTATCGTCATACTGACGACTCCCGGCGTGCCCTTGCCCATGTCGCCGGCGTCCGTGATCACGACGGCTTTGCCGTTCTTACCCGTTACCGGTGCCCTGAACGGAGTCATGTTACTATCCTCCGCAAAGCGATCGCACACGGGAGCGGAACAGAGCCGGAAAATCACAAAATCGTCTTCATCGATATCAACTGCGGTGATGCTGTGTATTGTGATAGGGTGAGGGAAATTGAGTATGTGTAGGGCCGGGGCATTCGTGCTGTTCGGATCATCCAAGCCCGATACGCGCGTATCATGAAAAATGAAGACGTGTCCCTGTCCTGAATCGTTTGCATACAACTGACCCTTCTCCCCACCTATGCCTCTTCCCGGGCCGCCGAAGGTTTCATTCGGAGTCCCGAGGTCGTATTCATCACCACTGCACACATCACCCGGGCAGGCTGAGTCTAGGATCGTAGGTACCCCAAAAACAGAAAGAGGGGAGCGGCTGATCAGCGTAATCGGGCCGAAACTGCCGCCTGAAAAGAGAGGCCCTACTTCTAGATTGGAGCCAGGAGCAACATTCTCAAAATCGATGACATCAGTCGTTTGGGCCGTCTCCTCATTGAATGCAACTCGTTGCGCTTGCGTTGTTGTTACAAAGGCGAAGAATGGAAACAAAAGGGCAGATAATCTCAGCAGAAAGGCAATCGACCGGTTTTTCGTTGTATGCGTAGCCATATGCTTACCTCTGACACGTTTAAATCACCTGACACAACAACATACCCCCCGACGGCGTCGGCAGGGTGGGTAGCCAAAAGTGTCCAGTAGTCTGGGCTCCGTGTTATGCTTACTGTTTAGGTCGTCAATAACAAGGATCGATCGAAAGATCGACCAGCTGGCCGCCCGTGATCTTGTCGTCTACGCCGCAGTCTTTCACGACCATGTCGTTGTATTTCTGGGTATTAACTATCGTTTCGCGAGAAGTGGGCGTAAAGAAGCCAAAGCGATTGGAATCACCGGCCAGTTCGATATCGTACTTGGCGTTATTGCCTCCCCGATTGTTGACGAGGTAGTTCTTATTGGCGCCGTCCACGACGAGATAGCCGGTGTCCAGGTTGTCGTGAGAGTAGTTGTCGCGCACCATCCACAGGGTTGCATTCACCTCGGAGCCGACGAGGTCTCCACCCGGTGTGGCCAGCGTAACCGGGTGATTGCATAATACGATGCCTATTAAATTCCCATGGGTGTTATTGTTCGCGATCAAGCCTTTCCGATCGCTGACAAAAATACCGACCAGGGCATCTGAGACATCGTTGTGTTCGATGATGGCGAAATTGCCATTGACTACCAGCACGCCCTCCGTGAAGCCGAGATCGCCGGTTTGCCAGCGTGTTGAACTGACGATTTTATTGTGCCTGATGGACACGTGATCGCTGTGCTGAATGATCACCCCCCGCTCGTGCTCGAGGATGGTCATATGGCTCATCACCATGTTCGGGGAATCCTCGACCCAAAGTGCCGTGCCGCCGACATCGCCTTTCGGGATGATTTTGAAATCACGAACGACGACATCGGGGGCGCCGTAGATCAACAACGCAGGATCCATGATTCCCGTTGTGAATTCCGGGGTGGTATCAGAGATGAGCGTCGCTCCAGTTTCACCAACAAGGGTCACGGTGTGGTTGATTTCGACGGTGCCCGACTCATGATGCAGGCCCGATTTCAGCAGGACGACACCGCCTGATCCCGCGGACGCAATGGCGTCTGCTAGCGCATCGACCGAGCCGGCCGGGACTTCCACGACTGTGCCGCTCGAAAGTAGCTCGTCCAGCGTTTTTTCCGCTGCATTATTTCCTTCCGCACCGGACTCGGCAACAATGCTGCCGCCGGTTTCTACAGGTAACGTGTCCGTACAGCCCGGCATAATCAACCCTGCCAGGCAACAGAGCATCACTATCCTTTTCATACTCGCCTCCTTGTTCAAAATAGGTTGGAAGAACCAGATTCTCGGGGAACGCTCCAGTTGAGCGAATCTGCATTCACAACCTAACAAAAGGCGATTGGCTGAATGAGACAGGTTTTTTACTGCCCGTGTAGTGTCCTCTCCAATAAAGAATTTGACGGATGGGCGAACATCTCAATGATTCAAATCAGCAAACGCCCTGGGGGCGACGCCGTACTTTCTGCGAAAAGCCGTGGAAAAGTGGGAGGGTGATTTGAATCCTGTCCGATACGCCACTTCGGCGACGGTAGCCGAGTGAGACTGGAGCAATTGAGCCGCCCGTGTGAGTCGAATTTCCCATATCAATGCCGTCGGGGTCTTCTCGGTAGTCGCCCGTATTTTGCGGCCGAGTTGGCGTGAGCTCACCCCCAGCTCGTCGGCCAGTTGCGAGACACCGAAATGGCTGTCGCTGATATGGTCCTCGATGATGGCCACCACGCGCTCCAGAAACGCCTCGTCTTCGGCCTGGACGATCACATTGGAAGGCTTGAGTACCACTTCCCGGCTGAATTTTGAGCGCAGGTCATTTCTCGACCGAATGAGACCGGCCACGCGAGCTCTCAACTCGGCCGGACTGAAGGGCTTCTCCAGATAATCGTCTGCCCCACAATCGAAGCCCTTTACGGCTTCCGATTCGCCGGCGAGGGCGGTAAGCAGCATGATCGGGATATGACGCAGCGACTCATTGCTTTTTATCTTCCGGCACAGCTCGAAACCGTCCAGCCCCGGCATCATCACGTCGCTCACGATGAGCGCTGGAGGTTGCTTCAACAACTTCGCCCAGGCGTCATCGCCATTGGCCGCCTCGATGACGGTGTAGTCCGTTTCCAGTTCTCCGCGCAAGTACTCCCTGACATCCGGGTTGTCGTCCACGATCAAGATGCCGGGGTGATCGGGTGTAGAAAGGAAAGGCTCGTTTCCGTTCTGGTTCGATGATGGCGCATGCCGCGCGAAGTGACGGGGGAGCCGGGCAGATCTGGTATCTGGCCGTTCCCGGTTTTTTTTCGTGGCCGGCAGACTGGCTGGAAGCGTTACGGTAAACGTGCTTCCGAAACCCACTTCGCTTTCGACGCTGATCGTGCCCTGGTGAACTTCCACGAGCTCTTTGGCCAGCGCCAGCCCGAGACCGGCGCCTCTGTATTGCCGATGGGCCGGCCTTTGAAGTTGTTCGAACCGATCGAAAAGTCGATCGAGATCTTTTTCCAGAATTCCGATTCCCGTGTCTCTAATGAGGATCGCGATGGACTTCGCGTCGCCGGCCACGGGTTTTAACGACACCCCTACCTTGCCGCCAGCCTCTGTAAATTTGATCGCATTCGAAAGAAGATTGCCTACGATTTTTTCTACTTTATCCCGGTCGAAGACAAGCGGCCAGGACGGTACGTCGCAATGGAAATAAAGGGATACCTGCTCGCGTTCGGCCATCGGGGTAAAAGCGTGGATGAGATCTTTCAGGCAGCTGGCGAGATCCTGTTGTTCCGCGTACAACTCCATCTTGCCGTTTTCTATTCTGGCCAGATCGAGCATTTGATCCACCAGATGAAGCAGCGAATACGCCTGATTCTGAATCCTGCCAAAGGTCGTTGTTAGTGCCTCCCTCGTCGATCCACCGGCGCCCCGAAGGGCTTTCTCGACAGGGCCGAGAATCAGTGTGAGCGGCGTGCGAAACTCATGCGATATATTGGCGAACAGGCGGCTTTTGGCCTGGTCGAGTTCGATCAACTGACGGGCCTGCTTCTCCAGTTGGTCTTTCTGGGTTTCGAGTTGTTCGTTTCGTTCTTCGAGCCGGCGCTCGTGTTCGAGTAATCGGCTGTTTATCTCCTCTATTTCGCGGGCGCGCTCGATTTCTCGTGCCATCGCGCGATCGCGTTCCTGGCGCAGCAAACGATGGCGTTGCATGCGCTCCAGCACAAGGATGCTCGCCACAAGGAGCAGTCCATATCCGGTGAAGGCAAAGGGCGTGCGCCACCAGGGAGGCAAGATGGTGAAACGCAGCGAGATCGGTTCGCTCGAGACGCCGTCGCTGCTAGCGGCCTTGGCGCGGAACGTGTAAGTGCCCGGTGGTAGACTGCTGTATTCCGCCCGACGAAGATTGCCGACATCGCGCCACTCCCTATCGCGTCCTTCCAGCATGACGGTGTACTGGTTCCGCTCGGGCTGGCTATAATGCAGCCCCGCGTATTCGATGGCGACGACGTTCTGGCTGTAGGGCCATTTCAGAGGCTCTGCATCTGATCGCAGATCGAAGCCCGCATCGCCAATCCCAGGTTGATGCAGGCGTTGCCCTTTTACAAAAAGCCCGGTGATCACCATGGCCGGCGGATACGGGTTGTCAACGATCCCTTCTGGAAAGAACGCCGTCACGCCGGCCGGACCTCCGAAAAACAGCTCACCGTCGCTTCCCTTGTTAAAAGCGTCCCACGAGAACCGAAGATCATCCAATCCGTCGTCCAGGCCGTAATTGCGAAAAACGCCGGTCTTCGGATCGAAACGCGACAGGCCAGCATCGGCCGTACTCAGCCACAGATACCCCCTGGCATCCTCGAGTATCCCCATGACGGCATTCGAGGACAATCCATCTTTCACCGAGTAGGTCGTTGTGATGCCGGAAGCCTTGTCGAGCTTAACCAGTCCGTTCCTCCCATACCACAGCGATCCACCCTGATCCTCAATCATTGACGTGCATCCTGAATTGACGGCGACACCTGAGAAAGACGCGTCTTCAGGATTGAACCGGCTGATCGTATTCTCTGCGCAAATCCATAGTCCACCTTCCTGATCTACGAACAATACATTGATGTCCGCTACGGGCAGACTTGATGGATCCGCCGGATCTGGAAGAAATCGCTTAATCCGATTTGTAACTGGATCAATCCGATTCAAGCCTCCTGCAGTACCCACCCATATCATTCCCTCTTGATCTTGCGCAATAGCGGTCACCACAGAATCACTCAGACTAAGGGGATTCTGTGGAATATGGGGGAAGTGGGTGAACGTCTCCGTCGCCCGATCGAATCGGTCGAGGCCACCGCCATACGTACCCACCCACAGCACGCCGGATCGATCCTCGTAGAGGAAGTTCACGTTGTCGTGCGCGAGGCTGCTAGGATCGCCCCGCCTGTGGCGGAAATAGGTCACTTTGCCCGTCGTCCGATCGATCCGATTGAGCCCGCCCGCCGTCGTTCCGGCCCACAGGGCGCCGGTATGATCTTCCCAGACGGACCACACGTGGCTATAGCTCAAGCTGTTTGCGTTCCCGGGCTGATGTCTGAATTGACGAAATCGTTTGGCGAACTGATCGATCTTATTGATGCCTCCACCGGTCCCGATCCAAAGGACGCCGGTTCGATCCTCATAGATCGAAAGGACGTCGTCGTCTGAGATGCTTGCCTTATCGACCGGATTGTATCGATATGAGGCCGAGATCTGGGTATCCCGATCCCACCGATGGAGACCGGTTCCATAGCTCGTTATCCAGAGATTGTCCTTCCCATCCTCGAAAACATGCGTAACGCCCGTGCCGGCATACGTCAGTTCCGCCGACCAGAGTATGGACCGCTTTCCGTCGACCAGGTAGGGAATGCGTACAAAGGCATCCGCTACAGGATTGTATCTGTGCAATCCATTGCCCGCCGTGCCTACCCACAGTTCTCCCCTTCTGTCCTCAACTACCGCGTGTACGTCGTTTGAGATCAGACTCGAGGCATCGCCCGGCCGGTACATGTAGTGCTTGAAGACGCCTGATTTTCGCTCGAGCCGATGAAGCCCTCCACGCCCCGGAGTGCCGACCCTAAAACCGTCGCCGGTCCCAATCCACAGCGTTCCTGAACGATCTTCATAGATCGTCTGGACCCACCCATCGCCCAGGCTGTTGACATCATCGGGATCGTGCAAGTAGGCCTCAAAGGTATTGGCCTCGCGGTCGAACCGAAAAAGACCCCCTGCCGTACCGACCCAGAATTCGCCAACCGGACTTTCGTACAAAACGAGAATCTCATTCTCGGGGAGAGACGTCGTATCCGAACCCGGGTAGAAACGATCAAAAGTACCGGAAGTCGGAACATAGCGGTTCAATCCCCTCGAAGTGCCAACCCAGAGCGTTCCCGACCGATCGAGGATCAGCGAACTGACCCGGTTGTCAGATAGTGAAGATGCATCCAGGCTACTGTGGGTGTACGCCTTGAATGAATACCCGTCGTAGCGATTCAGTGCTTCAGTGGTGCCGAACCACATGAACCCGACGGTGTCCTGCGCGATCGAAGTCACCCGGCTGCCGATCAGTCCGTCGGGCTTGGCGAGGCGGTCGAACCGGAGGGACTCCGGCTGAGCCTTCAACGACTGACCCAGGATGGGCGCAAGGATACAAAAAATCCCTATGACTGAAACTCGCTTCATACGAGCGATCGGATGCGTTCAGCGGCCGGCTACATGGGGCGACTGAATCCCTTCCGTTCGCCGGCGCTCAACAAGAAGTATATCGCATCGCTGCATGTATGGCAAGCGGAACTGCAGATATGAACGAGTATTTGAGCCGCCTGGCCCTCCATCGTTATCCCCGACAAGGCTTGCGGGTTGACGCCGTACACTCGAACTTGCAACCTGTGGATCCTTCGAGTCCGTAGGCTTCGCCGACGTCCCTCAGGACAGGCCTGCCAACCTGTATCTTGCTAACTTATGGATCCTTCGATTCCGTCGGCTAAGGCCGACTTCACTCAGGACAAGCCTGCAACCTCTCCTTATGCGAATGACCTTCCGCTGGTACGGCGCCGACGACCGGGTTACACTGGCATACATCCGCCAGATCCCCGGGCTCGTCGGCATCGTCAGCGCTTTGTATGACATCCCGCCCGGCGCCGTATGGCCGCTGGAGCGGATCCTGGCGCTCAAGGCGTCCATCGAGGACGCCGGCCTGGCGTTCGACGTCGTCGAGAGCATCCCCGTCCACGAGGACATCAAACTCGGCCGGCCCTCCCGCGACGCGTACATCGACGCCTACTGCCGCAGCGTCGAACACCTGGGCGCGGCCGGCATCCCCGTGTTGTGTTACAACTTCATGACGGTGTTCGACTGGACGCGTACCCGCGTCGACATGCCGATGCCCGACGGGTCCACCACCCTCAGCTACGACCACGAGGAGCTGAAGCGGATCGACCTCTCGTCGGTCGGGAAGTCCCTGCCGGCCTGGGCCACGTCCTACTCCGCCCGCCAGATCGACGAACTCTTCGATGCCTACAAACAGGTCGATGAGGAGCGACTGTGGGATCATCTGGCGTATTTCCTCGAACGCGTCGTGCCCGTCGCGGAGGCCGCCGGCGTCAAGATGGCCATCCACCCGGACGACCCGCCGTGGTCCACCCTCGGCCTCCCGCGCATTATCGGCTCGCAGGCGGCGCTGCGGCGATTTATCCGGCTCGTCGACAGCCCGGCCAATGGGGTCACGCTCTGCACGGGATCCCTGGGCGCCAACCCGGCGAATGACCTGCCGGCCATCACGCGCGAAATTGGCGGCGCCGGCAGGATCCACTTCGCCCACTCCCGCAATGTGCGGGTTACGGGCGATAAAAAATTCCACGAGAGTGAACACCCGTCCCGCTTCGGAAGCGTCCCGATGCTGGAGGTGATGAAGGCCTACCGGGACGTCGGCTTCAAAGGCCCCATGCGGCCGGACCACGGACGAATGATCTGGGGCGAAACCGGCCGCGCCGGCTACGGCCTCTACGACCGCGCCCTCGGCGCAATGTACCTCCAGGGGTTGTGGGAAGGCGTGAGCGAAGGCAAAAGGTAAAAGGCAAAAGTAAAAATGGAAAATCGAAACCCCGTAGGTCGGGTTAGGCCGGCCACCTCGTGCCCATCTGGCGAATATGCCTATCCGGCCGTAACCCGACAACCCGGTCGAAGCAACACAAAGTGCCCCCATCCGGCCGTAACCCGACATGCGTCGAAGCACGCCAGGGGTTTCGTATCCCATCGCCGGGATAAATTGATCGGGTTATTTTTAATGGTTGTCATCGGTTGCGGTACACCGGCCGACGGCCTCCGCATCGATGTCGTCTCGGCGCCGGCGGAATGGGTGAGCGGAGGGATGGCGCGGCTGGAGATCGTTGGCGCCACGGAGGCATCCATCCTCCTGAACGGCACTCCGGTTAATGGCTTCATACGCAACGGAGACGGCCGGCTCGAGGGCATCGTGTCTGGCCTCCGCGAGGGCGCCAATACGGTGGAGGTTGAAGCCGGCGGGGATAAGGCCTCCATCATCCTTACCAACCATCCCATCCAGGGACCGATGTTCTCCGGGCCGGCGCAGATGCCCTTTGTCTGCGCCTCGGAAGAACACCGCGCCCGCGCCCGCCTCGGCGCGCCGGTGGATGCCGACTGCACCCTCCCCACCGCCATCGACTTCGTCTACCGCTCCACCGCCGACGGCTCCTGGAAACCCTACGACCCCGCCGGCCCGCGGCCGGCCGACCTCGCGCAGACGACCACGCTCGACGGGAAGACCGTCGACTTCATCGTCCGCTGGGAGCGGGGCACCATCAACCGATTCATCTACAGCATCGCGATGCTCTCGCCGGCCGGCCAGGACGCCGCCACGCCCGACCTCAGCGCCTGGAATCGCCGCGTCATCTACGCCTTCCAGGGTGGCGTCGGCATCGGCCGCTATCAGGGCAACCCGAATCCGGGAGACATGCTCTACCCCTACGGCCTCGAAACCGGCTACGCGATCCTCTACTCCACCGGCACCCGCACCTCCACCCACTACGACCTCCAGGTGGGCGGCGAAACCGCGATCATGCTGAAGAACCGATTCGTCGCGGCCTACGGCAAGCCGCTGTATACGGTTGGCGTCGGGGGCTCTGGCGGAGGGATCCAGCAATACGTCTACGCCCAGAACCATCCGGGATTGATCGACGCCGGCGTGCCGCAATACGCCTATCCGGACATGATCACCCAGACGATCCACGTGGGCGATTGCGAACTGCTCGAACGGTACATGGACGCAGAGGTCGCCCGAGATCCCGGTTCGAAATGGGCGACATGGTCCAACCGGACCTGGCTCCAGGGCTTAAACGCGTCGGACACCCTCGCCAACCCGTACAACGGCGGCCGTCCCGGGCTCTCGGAATGCATCGAGGGCTGGCGCGGCCTCACCGCGCTTACGTTTAATCCCCACTACGGCACCGTGCCCGGCATCTCCCCGGAAGACCAGGCCGGCACCGAGTGGACCCACTTCGACGACCTCGTCCAGATCTACGGGAAAAACGAAGACGGGTACGCGCGGCGGACGTGGGACAATGTGGGCGTCCAGTACGGCTTCCAGGCCCTGCGGGACGGCCACATCACGCCGGAGGAGTTTATCGACCTCAACGCACGGATCGGCGGGTGGAAGCCGGCGAAGGAATCCGTCCAGGAAGGGCAGCCATACCTCCCCGAAGGCGACTTCGATATCTACAGCGCCCGCAACATGACCCTCAGCCCGAACGACGCCGGCGACCCGCCCGCGCCGCGAACGACAGCCGATGCCGGCGCCATCGAATCTGCCTATACCAGCGGCATGGTATTCACCGGGAAGATCGACATCCCCATCATCGATTGGCGGCACTATCTGGAACCGGAGCTCGATATGCACAACAGCCACCAGTCGTTCGCCATCCGCCAGCGCATGCTCAACCACGACGGCGACGCGGCCAACCAGGTCGTCTGGTTCACCGACACCCGCGCCGGGCAGACCCGGTTCGACCAGACGCCCCTTGCGTTTCAGGTCATCGACGAGTGGATGGCCAACCTCCGGGCCACCCCGGAGCGCGGCGTGGCCGGCAACAAACCCGACCGGGCCGTCGATAGCTGCTACGACACCTCGGGCGCTCTGATCTATGCCGGCACCAACGCCTGGGCCGGCATCCTCGAAGACGGCGAAAAAGGACCCTGCGCCCGGCAATTCCCTGTCTTTAGCACCTCGCGCATCGTGGCCGGCGGACCGATCACCGGGGATGTATTCAAGTGCCACCTTCAACCCATCGATGAGGCCGTACAGAAAGGGCTATATGGGGATTGGGAGATGACGCCTCCGCAACGGGACCACCTGGAGGCGATATTCCCCCAAGGCGTCTGTGAATACGCGCGTGGCGATGCCCGCCGGCCGGCGTTGTGATGACCTGAGGCCACCATGCCATCGCGCATCGCAAGCGGCCGGACCAAGCCCGGGAAACGTAAAGGCCCCGCCGCGATTCAACGCACTGTCCGTCCTCCTCATCGTCCGGCGCAAGCGATCGGTCATCCTTCGTCGCGCCAGACTCCTGCCGGCTTAGCCCGGCACAGGCTTTCCAGCCGACCGTATGCATTTTGAACTCGACACCGTCGACGCCCTGCTTGCCCACCTCGCGGAATATGAACAGCTCGACGGCGTGGTGTGTCAGGGGCTGAATTTGAGCCATCAGACCGAGACATTGCTCGGCGTCACGGCCGCCGGCGCCGCGTTTCTCGGATGTCAATTGGAGGATCGCGCCCTACTCCATGTCATTGCGACGGGAGGCATCGTTTTCCCGCGCCTGGCGGATGTGCCCTACCATCCCTATCGATCGACGCTGTATACCATCGAGGAGTTGATGGAGGGGTACCGCCGCGGAGAGCCGGGTAGTTTCCAGCGTGATGCGCTGGATATGACCATCTACCAACACTTCACCCGCTTTCGTCTCAGCAACGAATCTCCCCCTCTCCTCGAAGCGCTCGCCCAGCGCCTGCACGACCACGCTATCGACGATGCCCTGAACGAGTTGCTGGGGCAGCATCCGCAGATCGTTGCCATCATGGGCGGTCATCGGCTGGTCCGCGGCGAAAAAGCGTATCGAGACGTTGCCCACATCGCCCACGGCCTGACGGCTCGGGGCTACTTCATCGCCACCGGCGGCGGCCCGGGCGCCATGGAAGCCGCCAACCTCGGCGCCCACATGGCCCGCTACCAGCCCGACGAACTCGAATCCGCGATCGATATGCTGGCGGGCGAACCCTCGTACAAGTCGAACGCCTACCTGGACCTCGGCTTCGCCGTCCGCGACCGCTACCCGGACGCCGGCCAGAGCCTGGCCGTGCCAACCTGGTTTTACGGCCACGAACCCACCAACCAGTTTGCTTCTCATATTGCGAAGTACTTCGCCAACAGCATTCGGGAAGACGTGCTGCTTGCCATCGCCTCATCCGGTGTGGTGTACGCGCCAGGCAGCGCCGGCACGATCCAGGAGATCTTCATGGATGCGGCGCAGAACCATTATGGCAGCTTCAAAGTCGTTAGCCCCATGGTATTTTATAACACAGCGTTCTGGTCCGAGCACACCCCGATTTTCCCCCTGCTCCGGCAACTCGCCGTCGGCAAGCAATATCACGACTTGATTTCGATCCACGATTCTCCGGACGACATCATCCACTTCATCGAGTCGCACCGCCCCATCCCGTATGACCCGAATTATTGAGTAACGTTACGCGTTCTCCCGTTGAACGTTTGGTGATCTGGTACGCGCCATTGAGCTGTGGAGCGAGATTCCTGTAGGCAACGCAAAACGCGCAACTAGTCAACGCGTAACGTCCCGAGGAACAGAGTCCGGCGGCTGCGCGTGGGAAAGCCATTATCTTCTCTCCGGGCCTCTGATAGCCAAGCCGCACGTCCGCATTCTTTCCTCTCGCGCCCCGTGCCGGCACATACCGTTGCGTCGTCATGCCGATCGAATGGGTGGGCGAAAGCCTGCCGACGACCTATAAGCCGGATGAAACCCGGCCGGTAACACCCTCCGACCGGGGCAAGCCGGATCGCGAGCACAACGCCGCGCTCTCGAAACGACGCGGAGGCCCCGGCACCAACCCCTACAGTCAGTCACTGGCCCGCCAGAATCAGCGCCTGGAAGAGGCCGTCTTCGCCAAGGAGGTCATGCAAACGCGGATGCAGACCATCGAACCCGAACAGACCTTGCTCGATGCGGTCCGCCTCTTCGCCGAGCACCACATCGATCATCTCCCCGTTAAAAACCGCACCGGTAAACTCGTCGGCATCCTTTCGCAGCACGACGTGATGCATACGATGGCCGCCGGCCGCGCCCCGGCCGACGTCATGATCGCCGAAGTCATGACCCGGCATGTCCTCACCGCTACCGGCAACACCACGCTCCGCGAAATCTCCCGCGTGATGGTGATGGAAGACATCCACTGCATCCCCATCGTGGACGCCAATCAGAAAATGATCGGCCTACTCACCGCCAGCGACATGCTCCATTGCATGGTCAATCACCACAAGCTGAACGTGTGGATCTGATGGTTGCAGGTTAGCAAGTTGCAGGTTAGCAAGTTATGTAACCTTCAACCTGCGAACCTGCCAACCCTATAGAAACATACTGATCACTAGCACCACTGCCATGCCCACGGCCCCGACGATGCTCGAGACGACCGTCCACGATTGGATCGTCTGCTTCTCTGTCATCCCCATATAGCGGCAGACGAGCCAGAAGCCGGAATCGTTGACATGTGACGCCATCGTGGCGCCCGCGGCGATGGCAATCGTTATGCAACCCACCAGCGGCGCGGAGAACGAGCCGGCTTCGATGGCCGGCGCGATCAGGCCGGCGGCCGTCACCATCGCCACCGTCGCCGAACCCTGCGAGAGGCGGACGACCAGCGCGATTAGATACGCCAACAGCACCATCGGCAGCCCGGTGGCGGCCATCGTGTCGGCCAGCGCCGCCCCGACGCCGGTGGCGATCAACACCTTGCCAAACACTCCGCCGGCGCCCGTCACCAGGATGATCAAGCCGACAGGCTCCATCGACCGGGTCGCGATCCGCTGGATGTCATCCCGCGAATACCCCCGAAGGGTGCCCAGCGTGTAAAACGCCAGCAATGCCGCGAGCAACAGCGCGATGAACGGGTGCCCGATGAAACCGATCCACTGCACAACCAGGCTCTCCTTCGGCAGCATCACCGCCGTGACGGTGTTGGCCAGAATCAGCACGATCGGCAACCCGATGATCGTCATCACGTTGGCAAAAGAAGGCAGGTCTTTCGACTCCGTGTCGCCCGACGGCATGTCGCGCGCCATATGCTCGGGAATCGCGATATACATCTTGTTCGCGATGTACTTCCCGTACAAGATGCCGCCAACCGCCGTCGCGGGGATGCCGGCGACGATCCCAAAAAAGATCACCCACCCGAGATCGGCATTCAGCAACGCCGCGACCGCGACCGGGCCGGGCGTCGGGGGGATAAAGGCGTGCGCCACACCCATGCCGGCGATCAGCGGGACGCCGTAATATAATAGCGACGTCTTCGCCCGCCGCGCGAGGCTGTAGACGAGGGGGATAAATAGGATCAGCGCCACGTCGAAAAACACCGGCGTAGATACGATGAGCCCGGTTAGCGCCAGGGCCCACTGGGACTTCTTCTCTCCAAATCGATCGAGCAGCGTTCGCGCTATTCGCTCCGCCCCGCCGGATACCTGCAGCAGCTCCCCGAACATCGCCCCGATGCCCACCACCACGGCGATATACCCCAGCGTACCGCCCATGCCGTCCTGGATCGTCTTCGCGATCTCCCCGATCGGCATGCCGCCGGCGATGGCCACGAACAGGCTCGCCAGCAACAGGGCGATAAATGCGTGGAGCCGAACGACGATCACCAGAAACAACAGCAGTCCGATCCCGATGACCGCCAACGAAATCAAAAATACAGTAGACATAGTGTTATAGTCCGATTACCACCATTCCCATCC
>JAWXAX010000246.1 GCA_034439735.1 Rhodothermales bacterium
GTGCGGGGCTCTGTCGTGCGGGGCTCTGTCGTGCGGGGCTCTGTCGTGCGGGGCTCTGTCGTGCGGCCGGATGGAGTTCGTTGCCATGTGCTACGTACCTGCGACAGCGGCGCCACACCGACGCGGCGTGACGTCCGCTCGACACGCATTTTTTCAGGAAGAGGCTAGGCCGTGGCATCAACTTCTGCCGGGATGCACCGTTGGCTGCTGGGTCCTTCGTTGAGCCACTACTTGCGGGTTCGACCGGAGGCGCCTGCTCCTATTGCCTACCCGGATAAAAGCCTCCAGGAAACCAAGCAGCTGCTCAAAGAGCATTTGCTGGACTCTATTCTCGAGCGTGCGCTTGGGGAGATGGAGGGGTCTGCGCCGCCACCACCCCCAACGAAACACCCCGCCTATCCGGTAGTGGCGTCGTCCCTGGCTGTCGCCGCCCCCGCGCCACGGGTTGCCCAGCCGGCTGCCATCGGATATTATATCTACGCCGTCACCCTCTATACGCCGGATCTCTGGCTGGCTGAACGGGGCGTAGATCCCACCTACCCGATCTACCGTTACCCATTTGGAAAAGCACAGGCGCTGATCAGCAAGGTCTCGCTGGATGAGTTCGGTGAAAAGTCCCTCCAACTCAATCTGAACGATCAGGCGTGGTTTCGAGGGACTGTCGAAAAGCATAACCGTGTTCTGGCGGCGGTGCAATCCCAGGGCGCTATCGTGCCGATGCGTGTCTGTACGATCTGCGACTCCCTCGAAAGCCTCAAGGCGTTCTTGAAGGAGCACTATGAGGACTTCATGCTTACCCTCGGTGTAATCGAGGGGAGGATGGAATGGGAACTCCAGGTGCTGTGTAATGAACGGAGGCTGCGGTTGCTGACCGAGAAGGCGAGCAACCGGGTGCGGGCGCTACAGGCGGAAATGACGGGTAAGCCGCCGGACGAGGCCCGCAGGCTTCGAACCGAATTGGAGCGGGTCGTCGCGGAAGAAACCCGCGCGGTGTGTCGGGCCTGTATCCGCCATAGCAATGGCGCGTTGACCGGCTACACAGATGGAACGGCCATTTTACCCGTGGTGGCTGAACGCTCGCCGCAGGGGCAGCGGCTCATCTTTAACGCCGCGTACCTCGTCAACCCCGAACACACCGACAGCTTCGCCCGGCAGGTACGACAACTTCAGAAATCGTACGCGTCGCTCGGGTTCGATTTTGTGCTTGCCGGCCCGCAGCCGGCTGCCCATTTCCAGGATGCGGGGAACCCCTCGCGATCCCTCGCACGGCCCGCTCCCGCGCAGGCGATCCTGACCACCTGATCGTCGTCGGCTGGTACTCGGTTAACCTATCAGAGCTTTCATGTACTCGCGGCGCATCAAGGCGATGCCGGCGATCGAGATGCCCTTCGGACACACGGCTTCACACTCCCCGTGGTTCGAACAGTCGCCGAAGCCCTCCTTTTCCATCTGGCCCACCATGTGGAGCACGCGTCGCTTGCGCTCGGGCTCGCCCTGGGGCAGCAGCGCAAGGTGGGCCACTTTGGCGCCCACAAATAGCGATGCCGAGGCATTAGGGCAGGCCGCCACACAGGCGCCGCAGCCTATACATGCCGCAAAGTCGAACGCCGCCTCCGCCTTGTCTTTCTCGACGGGGATCGTGTTGGCATCCGGGGCGCTGCCCGTGTTGATCGACACGTATCCGCCGGCCTCGATGATGCGATCGAGCGCCGAGCGGTCCACGACAAGGTCGCGTATGACCGGGAATGCGTCAGCGCGCCAGGGCTCGACATCGATCGTGTCGCCGTTCTTGAATTCGCGCATGTGGAGCTGGCAGGTTGCCGTTCGTGCGCGCGGACCGTGCGCCTGGCCATTGATCATCATATTACATGATCCACAGATCCCCTCGCGGCAGTCGTGGTCGAACTCGACCGGCTCCTTGCCCTCCTTGATCAACGTCTCGTTCAGCAGATCGAACATCTCCAGAAACGACATGTCCTGGCTAACATCGTCCAGGCTGTAGGTTTCGAATTGGCCGGCCACGGTGGGCCCTGCCTGCCGCCAAACGTTGAGTTGTATGCGCATAACGGTCTATTGGCTATCGGGTACGCGTAGAATCGGATCTGGAGGTTACTTGTAGCTGCGTTGCGAGAGCGAAACGTTCTCGAAGGCAAGATTTTCTTTGTGGAGCAAGGCCGGCCCGCCGGCCTGATGCTGCCAGGCCGCGGCGTACGCAAAGTCGTCGTCGTTGCGCAGCGCTTCGCCTTCCGGTGTCTGATACTCTTCGCGGAAGTGGCCGCCGCACGATTCCTCACGCTGGAGGGCATCGCGGGCCATGAGTTCGCCCAACTCCATGAAATCGGCCACCCGGCCGGCGAATTCCAGATTCTTGTTTAGCGAATCCTGGCGTCCGGGCAGCGTGACATCGTCCCAGAAGGAGGCGCGCAACGCGGCGATCTCGTCGACGGCGCGTGTGAGGCCTTCCCGCGTGCGGCTCATGCCCACATTATCCCATACGATTCGGCCCAAGTCACGGTGGAACTCGAGGACCGTCCGTTTCTTACGGCCGCTGAAGAGGCGATCAATGGTTTCGGTGGAGGAGGATTCGGCCTCGGCGAACGCGGCGTCGCTGGTGCTGCCGCCGGCGGCCGTGCCGGCTAAATATTGCCCGAGCGTGTAGGGGATGATGAAGTACCCGTCCGCCAGCCCCTGCATGAGCGCGCTCGCTCCAAGGCGGTTCGCGCCGTGGTCCGAGAAATTACACTCACCCAGTGCGAATAGGCCCGGAACGGTCGTCATCAGGTTATAATCGACCCACAGGCCGCCCATCGTATAGTGGACGGCGGGGTAGATGCGCATCGGAACATCGTAGGGGTTCTCGTCGGTGATGCGTTCGTACATCTCAAACAGGTTGCCGTACCGCGCGGCGATGGTGTCCCGGCCGAGGCGTTTGATCGCGTCGCGGAAGTCGAGGTAGACCGATAACTGAGTCGTACCCACGCCGCGGCCCTCGTCGCATACCTGCTTGGCATTGCGCGACGCAACGTCGCGCGGTACCAGGTTGCCGAAGCTCGGGTACTTTTTCTCGAGGTAATAGTCGCGATCCTCTTCGGGGATCTGGAGGGGCGCGCGTTTGTCGCCTACGTTTTTAGGCACCCAGACGCGGCCGTCGTTCCGGAGGCTCTCGCTCATGAGCGTGAGCTTGGACTGGTAGTCGCCCGAAACGGGGATACAGGTCGGGTGGATTTGCGTGAAACACGGGTTGGCGAACAACGCCCCGCGTTTATAACAGCGCCA
>JAWXAX010000247.1 GCA_034439735.1 Rhodothermales bacterium
ACTGTAGTACGTTGTTTCCATAAGAGGGGCCTCAATCGGTTATTGAATGTGGACAATTCAATGTAGCCGAGAGAGGTCCTTCTTGGTAATATCATCACTATGCAAATTCAAAGCGATGGTTTTGATTTGCAAGGATGAATACCCGGCCTTCTCTCCAAAAAACCGAAAGCCCCGAATCCTTCTTCTAAAGGACTCGGGGCTTTCTATCGGGTGGAGATAAGGGGAGTCGAACCCCTGACCTCTTCAATGCCATTGAAGCGCTCTACCAACTGAGCTATATCCCCATCAAGTAGCGCCGCTCGTACGGAGGCGGCGAAAGTTCGGGTGCAACGACCGAGTCCGGAGAAAAGTTCTCAGGCCTGCGAGTTTCAAGAAAGCCTCACGGAGGGTGTGGGGGTGTGGGGCTGGAAGCCCTTTCTTCGTGTAAAATTTCGGGCAACATCGAGCCGGAAGTGCTTTATTGGTTCCCCGGCGCATCACGCCAACCTCTCGCCTTCAGCCACCAGCATCGAACCGATGCCCTCCTCCAGTATTTACGTCTTCCCGCACGAAGCGCCCGACGACCGCTACGACACGGCCGCCGCCGGTGGGCTGCTGGCGTACGACGGACCGGGCCGGCTGTTCGCTGTCGTGCCACCCGGCCGAGAGGGCATCTGGCGACGGATCACCAAGTGGTCCAACCGACCCGTATGCCAGCTCGAGGGCGCCGCGATCGTCCGGGTGCGCGGCGGCCGGCTCGACGAGAGGCCTACCGCCGCGGCCATCGCCGAGGCGGCGGCGGCCCTGCCGGATAACGCCATCGTTTATGTGGAGGCCGGCCTCGCGACGGACGACGCCGGCGACGCCGTGCCGTTTTATCCGCCCGGCGTCGCCTTCACGGCCACGCTCCTCGCCCGCTATGCGGACGCCGCGTCGATCACGTTCTGGACGGATACACCCGGCGTCCCCTCCGCCCCGCCCCGCTTTATCCCGGATGCGTTCACGCTCCGCCACCTCAGCTACCGCGAGGCGAGCGAAATCGTCTATCCGAACACAGGCTTCCTCCATCCCCGCACGATGGTGCCGTTGTTCGAACAGCAGATCCCGCTGTTTATCCGCTCGTGTTTCGATCCCGGTGAGCCGGGCACCCGCGTGGATCACACGACCGGCAATACGCAGGGCGTGGCCAAAGCCGTCACGGCCATCGAAGGCGCCGGCCTTGTCGTCATCGAAGGCGCCGGCATGATGGGCATCCCCGGCATCGCGGCGCGTGCGCTCGGCGCGCTGGCCGAGGCGAGCATCAACATCGCCATGTTGTCCCAGGCCTCCACCGAACAGAGCATCGGCATCATCGTCCGGCAAGGCGACCTGCAGGCGGCGCTCGAAGCGGCGCGCCGCGGGCTGGCGGAGGAGATCGAACGAAGCGAGGTGCAGCGCATCTATGCCCTCCCGAACCTGGGGGTGGTAACGGTTGTGGACGACAATATGCGCTACCGCCCGGGTCTCACGGGGCGGATGTTCTCGACGCTCGGCCGCGCCGGCATCAACGTCCTCACCATGGCGGAAGGGGCCTCGGAAACGAATATCTCGGCCGTCGTCGAGGAAACGGACCTCAAGCGCGCCGTCCAGGCCCTGCACGAGGCCTTCGCGCTCGGCCGGCAACGAGCGCACGTCTTTCTCTTCGGCGCCGGCACGGTCGGTGGGATGCTGCTCGAGATGCTGGGCCGGCAGGCCGAGCCACTCCTCGAACAGCTGAACCTCCACCTTCAACTCGTCGGCATCGCGAATTCAAAGGGGATCGTGTGGAATGTGGATGGGATCGACTTCGACAAGGGGCTCGCGGAACTGGCGCGGGCCAGCGTACACCTCGATCAACAGGCCATCATCCGGCACCTGATCAACAGCCGGCTCGACCGGCTTATCGTCATCGACGCCACGGCGTCCGATGCCGTGACGCAAATCTACCCGGTGCTGCTAGAGCACAACATCGCCGTCGTCACTCCGAACAAGCGGGCCAACACGCAGTCGATGGCCTTCTACAACCGCCTGCGGAAGGCGTCGCGGGACCGGCAGGTGCCGTATCTCTACGAAACCACTGTGGGCGCCGGCTTGCCGGTCATCGGCACCCTGCGGGATCTGGTGCGCAGCGGAGATTCGGTCCTCAAGATCGAGGGCGTGCTTTCGGGTACCCTGTCGTTTGTCTTTACCCAGCTGGCCCTCGGCCGGCCCGTGGCCGACGTGATCCAGGAAGCCCACCGGAACGGCTACTCGGAGCCCGACCCGCGCGACGACCTGAGCGGCGAGGACGTCGCCCGCAAGCTGCTGATTCTGGCCAGGGAGATGGGAATTTCGGTGGAACGGGAGGATGTGGAGGTCGAGTCGCTCGTGCCGCCGGCCCTCGCCAGCGTGTCCATCGCCGACTTCTGGGCCGGGCTGGCCGAAGGGTTTGCGCCGTTGCAGGTCCGCGCCGAGGCCGCGTTTGCGGCGGGCACGCGGCTCCGGCACGTCGCCAGCATCGAAGGAGACCGCTTGCGCGTGAGCATCCAGGCCGTAGGGCCGGAATCGCCGCTGTATTTCCTCGCCGGCACCGACAACCTGGTCGCCTTCACCACGGCGCGCTACCTGCGCAACCCGCTGGTCGTCCGTGGGCCTGGCGCCGGGCCAGAGGTGACGGCTGGCGGCATACTGGCGGACGTCATCAGGGCCGCCGAACTGGTCACCTGAACCTGAACCGAGCCCGGATATGAACCTCGCCATCGTAGGCACCGGACAGACCGGCAGCGTCGTGGAATCCATGGCGCGCGAGCGCGGCCACACCATCCACGCCCGTTTCAACAGCGCGCGGCCCATCACCGGCGAAGGCGCCCGAGAGGCGCTGGCCGGCGCGGACGCGGTGATCGACTTCTCGCTGCCCTCCCTCGCACTGGCGCACATCGAGCGGTATTGCGCCTGGGGCGTACCGGCGGTGATCGGGACGACGGGCTGGCACGGCCAGTTGCCGGCTGTCGAAGCCATGGTGCGCGACCGCGACGCCGCCCTGCTCTACGCCCCGAACTTCTCGGTGGGCGTGGCCCTGCTCGTGCGCGCCCTCAACAGCATCGCGCCGTTGATCGATAAATTGCCCGAGTACGACGCCTCTATTCATGAGATGCACCACCGCCGGAAGGTCGACAGCCCCAGTGGCACCGCGTTGATGCTCGCCGAGACGCTGCTCCGGCACCTGTCGGCCAAAACGACGATCGTCGCCGAGACGCAGCACCAGCGGATCGCGCCCGAGACGCTGCATGTGAGTTCTACCCGCGCCGGCCACGTCGTTGGCCACCACACCGTGTGTTTCGACAGCCCGTTCGACCGCATCGAGCTTGTTCACGATGCCCGGAATCGCCAGGGATTCGCGCACGGCGCCCTGCTGGCCGCCGAGTGGCTGCCGGGGAAAAAAGGACTCTTCACCCTGGATGATCTCCTCGATTTCGCCTGAACCCCTTCCTTCGCTCCGATGACGAACCACGAACGCCACCTCTTCCACGGCACCGCGCCGGCCCTCGTAACGCCTTTCACGGCCGACGGCGCCCTTGACGAGCCGGCCTTCCGCCTGCTGATTGATGACCAGATCGGCGGCGGCGTCGAGGCGCTGGTCGTCCTGGGCACCACAGGCGAGAACCCGACCGTCACGCACGACGAGCGCCGGCGGCTGGTCGAACTCAGCATCGCCCACACCGACCGCCGCGTACCGGTCATCATCGGTGCCGGCACCAACAACACGGCCGAAAGTGTCCGTTTCGCCCGCGAGGCCGCCGCGGCCGGCGCGGATGGGCTGCTGGTGGTAGGGCCGTATTACAACAAGCCCACGCCGGCCGGCCTGATCGCCCACGTATCCGCCATCGCCGACGCCGCGGACACGCCCATCATCGTGTACAACGTCCCGGGGCGCACCGGGAGCAACATCACGGCCGACACCCTGCTGGCCATCGCCGAGCGGGTTTCGTCGGTCGTGGGCGTCAAGGAGGCCTCGGGCAATCTGGCGCAGATCTCGGACATCCTCCACCACCGTCCAACGCACCTGGCCGTGTACGCCGGCGACGACGAGATGGCGCTTCCCCTCATCGCCCTCGGGGCGGAAGGCGTCATTTCGGTGATCAGCAACGCCGTCCCGGCGCCGTTCAGCGACATGATCCGCGCCGGCCTCGCCGGCGACTACCCGCGTGCCCGCGCCCTCCACTTCCGACTGCTCGACGCCATGCGGGCCTGTTTCATCGAAAGTAATCCCGTACCCGTGAAGACGGCCCTGGCGAATGCCGGCAAGATGACCGCGCACGTCCGCCTGCCGCTGGTGGGTCTGCAGGAATCGAACCGGGCGCAGGTGATTAAGGCGTTTTCGCCGTTTATGGATCGATGAGAGGCGTTAGCGCGTGACAAACCGCGCCGCGATGTTGGCCACCACCGCGGTATACACGGCCGCGCCGATCCAGTGGGAAAAGACGATGCTGATGTCGCGGGAGCCGGACTGGAGCACGAGCAGGGCGACGAGCAGCCCGTTATGGAGCAGTGCGATCACCAGCGCCATCAGAAAGGCCTGGGGCGGGCGCACGATAGGCATGTCGCGCTGATCCGGGTTCTGGAAGAAGCCCACCATGAACCCCACGCCCGTCTTAACAAACATCTGGATGCCCCACGTCCCGTAGATCACATCCATCAAAAAACCGAACGCAAACCCCGACACGGCGCCGGTACGCCGGCCATAGGCAAACCCCAGCCAGGCGATGAAGATGAGCACCCCGTCCGGATACGCCCCCCACAACCGCAGCCGGCCGAGCACGATCCACTGCAAGAGCACGGCGATCAGACCGGTGAGGGCGATACGAAGGAGGACGGGCATGAAGGGCGGTTCGCGTGAGGGTAGTAGGGTCGGAGGGAAATTCTACCTTTAACCCGTGAGACGCAAGCGGTGCCCTCACGCATCCACCGACCGCGTAATCGCCAGGATCACCCGATCCATCGTCTGCATAATGCGATAGCTGGGCACCGTGTAGTTGTTGGCGATGAGCGAAAACGCCATCATCCGGCCATCGGGCGTCTGCGCGTAGCCGCTCAGCGCGCGGACATATTCGAGCGAGCCGGTCTTTGCCCAGACGGCCTCGCCGCGGAGCCGGTAGTCGAGCGTCGTCTCCGCCTCGCCGCCGCGGGCGAGGGAATTAAAAAAGGCCTCGCGTTGGGGATGCCGGTTCATAAACGCCAGCAGCCCCCCGATCGTCTCGGGCGTCACCATGTCCTTTCGGGAGAGCCCCGAGCCGTCGCGCGCCGAGATCCCGTTCATGGGGATGTCCGCTTTTTTCAAGAAGTCCTTCACCCGTCGCTCGGCGCCGTCGGTCGAACCGCCCCAGCCGAAGGTGCGGAAGACCTGCTCCGCGTAGAAGTTATTACTCTCCTTGTTGATGATCTGGAGGATATCGCGCAGCGGCGGCGACTGGTGGATGAAGAGGGTGCGGGCGCGCCGGTAGTCGAGCGGCCGCGCGAGGTCGTCGATATCCACCAGCTGGGCCTCGACGACAATACCCACGGCCTCGAGTTCCTGTTTGAAGCTATGCAGAGCCAGGAGCGTCGGGTTCGTGACCGGAATGGTGACGCTGCGCCGGTAGGTGCGCGGCACCGAACCCTGTAGCAGCACCCGCTCGGTCCCGAGCGCCCGTTCGACGTCGATGGCGTGCCCGCGGCTGCGGGCGCTGGTGGTGGCCTGATTGCGGATGTCGAGGTAGCCGGCCGGCGAATCCTTGATCAACGGCGCCTCCCCGACGCGGCTGGACTGGATCTGGACGATGACGGTGTTGTCGACGGCTGAGATGCCGCTCGTGGCTGGCGCGAAGGACTCGCTGGTGATGAAGCCCACGTCCCAGCCCTCGGGGTAGGGGGACTCATCGAAAACGTTATCGTCCCCGATGATGCGTCCCTGGATCCGGGTGACGCCCTGCGCCGACAGGCCGCGCGCCCAGGTCTGGAGCGGATTCACCCCCCGCAGTTCCGCGCTGGCGAACGTGGGGTCCCCGGAGCCTTCAATGACCAGGTCGCCGGAGAGCACGCCGGCCGCGATTTCTCCCTGCAGGTGGAGATTCGTCTCGTAGATGAAATCCGGCCCCAAGACATCAAGCGCGGTGGCCGTGGTCAGCAGCTTCTGATTGGAGGCCGGCGTCAGCGTCTTGTCGCTGTTCTGATGGTACACCACGCGCCCCGTGCTCAGGTCCTGCACGTAAACCCCCCAGATCGCGGCGCTCACCGACGGGTCGTTGATCAACCCTTCGATCTGGTCCGAAAGTGAGGCTGGAGCAACGGCCCCACCGCTAAAAAAACCTACCAGAAGCGCCATCGCGATCAGGTGCGACGCTGAATTTAAACGAACCTTCATGTGCGGTGTACCTGAATCGTACGCGTGTGGGTCAAGGTGCAGCGGCCAGGGTGCGCCGCTTTGGGTCGCCCGTATCAGAATAGGAATTTCCTACCGGCGGCAGGTGATCCTGCGACCACCGCGCGATGCGCCTCTGGCCATTCAATTTGGCTCGGTTTGCGCGATTCGCCCGCTCCTGCTGGCCATTGTATCGCAGGCCATACGTGCCGTTCCTGAGCCTTAATAAGAAAGCCAGTAGTACCAATCAAGAGCCGTACCGGGAATAGGATGAAGATCAACCCTTTCGGAACCCGCCCCATACGCCGGGGTTTGTCCCTACACCCCATACGACCGCTGTCCAGAGGCCCAACGAATTTTCCATGACACCATCTCCTTCCCAACGCGGCCGCGCCCGCCGCCGGCAGGGCGGCTCCACCGCCGAACCGCGGTCTACCCAGAAATCGGGGCCGCGCAAATCGGCGGCGATGGTATTTGTCGCCGGAAATTATCTTCTGATACTCCTCGGCCTCGCCCTCGTTACCGTCGGCTATGTGATCATGCGGATGGAGAATGAGGTCGACGGGTTCATCTCCCTCTACATCGCCCCCATCCTGATCCTCGGCGGCTATCTCGAAGTCATCTACGCCATTCTCTGGCGGCCCAAGACGCCCGCCCCGCCGACCGAGACGCCGGCGACCTGAGCCAACGGGCTACTCGTACAGTAAGTAGGGCGCGCGGCGCGCCTCGAACGCGGCGACTTCCGCCTGCCACGCCTCCACGATGCCCTCCGCCAGCATACCGGCTTCGAGCATGTCGACCAGACGACGCGTGCCGGCCAGGTTGTTCAGCCAGGAAGGTTGCAAAAAGGTCGACCGTTCCGTCTCCGCCGCCGCTTGATAAAAGGCCACTACCACGTGAATTCCGGTAGCCACGGGCCGAAACAGCGCCAGATCCATGACTTCGGCTCGTACGCCGCCCAGCGCCACGCCGGCAAATCGCGGGGTGGTGGCCATGCCCGGGATGCTGACGGGTGTGAAACCGGCCTCCGCGAAACGCACACCAGGCAGTCCGACCCCATTCAGCGCCTCCGCCAGCCGTTTGCCGTCTGCGCCGGGAGCGCCTACCTGTTTGAAAGGCTCGTACGTCCCCCGCCCCTCACTGGCCTGCACACCCTCAAAGAAACAGGTGCCGGGATAAAGCACGGCGGTCGCCACGTCGGGTATATTTGGACTTGGCGGCGTCCATGGCAGCCCCGTCGCATCCCATCCCATCGCCCGGCGCCAACCCAGCATGGGCACCACGTGGAGATCGAGCGCCTCGATGCCTTCCATCCAGCCTTCACCCTGGATCATCCGCGCCAGTTCCCCCACCGTGAGGCCGTGGACGACCGGGATCGGGTAGGCGCCGACGAACGAAGTGTATTCGGGCTCCAGGACGAACCCTTCTACAAGGACGCCGCCGAGCGGGTTGGGGCGATCGAGTACGTAGAACGGGATGTCGGCCGCCGCCGCTGCTTGCATGGCGAGCCCCATCGTCGATATGTAGGTGTAAAAGCGCGCACCAATATCCTGGATATCGAATAGCAGCACGTCGATGCCGGCCAGTTGCTCGGGCGTGGGTTTGGTCCGACGACCGTACAGGCTGTGGACCGGCACGCCAGTCGATGAGTCGCGGCTTCCTTCCACATAGGCGCCCGCCACCGCGTCGCCGCGGATGCCATGTTCAGGGCCAAAAAGCGCAACCAGTTCGATCCCCCCCGCGGCGTGGAGCCGATCGGCCAGATGGGTGGAGTCGACGCGCGATGTGTGGTTCGCGATGAGGCCAACGCGCAGACCAGCCAGCCGGGCAAACCCTTCATCGGCCAGTACCTCGGCGCCGGTACGGATGCGCGTCGGGGCCGGCGGCATCGCTTCCGGCAGGGGAGCGGGACTGGCGCAGCCGGCAAGGAGTGCCAGCGCGGCGACAACCAAACGAACGTACGCCGTATGCATGCTCCTTCGGTTTTCCGATGATCCCTTGTATGGCCGAGTGTCCTGCGATAAGCGGCACATCCCCTTGTGTAGAGACGCCCCGGTGGGGCGTCTCAGCAAGGATTCCACCTGCAGCAGTCGCTACAGTAAACGTATCGGATCAACGGTGAACGTCAAAAACTTCAGGCGTCGACCTCGACCCTGCCCTTAACTATTCGACACGATCTCGTACTCGGGGAAGAAATAGGCCGCTTCGATGCGGGCGTTTTCGACGGAGTCCGATCCGTGGATGATGTTTTCGCCGACCGAATCGGCGAAGAGCTTGCGGATGGTACCCTCCGCGGCCTGCGCCGGGTTTGTGGCGCCGATCAGCGTGCGGAAGTCCGCCACCGCATTGGCCTTTTCGAGGACCATCGGCACACAGGGGCCGCTGGACATAAACGCTGTCAGTTCGCCGAAAAACGGGCGAGCGCGGTGGACGGCGTAGAAGCCTTCGGCTTCGGTGAGGCTGAGTTTGATCAACTTCATCGCGCGGATTTTGAAGCCGGCTTTCTGGATCATCCGCGTCACATCGCCGATCAGCTCCTTGCGCACGCAATCGGGCTTCAAAATGGTCAGGGTACGTTCTACCGACATGGGGTTATTCGATTCAACAAGTGTTCAGAAGTAAGGAGGAGTTATACGTGGCGTTCGGCGTGGTAGGACGACCGCACGAGCGGCCCGCTTTCCACGTGTTCGATGCCCTTCGCCTCGCCGGCCTGTTTGTATTCCACGAACACGTCCGGGTGGATAAAGGCCTCCACGGGGAGATGCATGCGCGTAGGCTGGAGGTACTGGCCGATGGTCATCACGTCGAGCCCGATCGTCACGAAGTCGTCCATCAACGCCAGGACCTCTTCGCGCGTTTCCCCGAGGCCGACCATGATGCCGCTTTTTGTCCGCAACCCCTGGTCCTTCGCGCGCTTGAGCACATCGAGGGATCGCTGGTAGTTGGCCTGGGGGCGGACGCGCCGGTAGAGGCGCGGGACGGTTTCGACGTTGTGGTTGAGCAGTTCGGGGCGGGCGTCGAGCACGGCGTCCAGCGCGTCCCAGATGCCGCGGAAGTCCGGGATGAGCACCTCGACGGTGCACCCGGGCTGGTAGTCGCGGATCAGGCGTATGGTCTCGGCGAAGATCGGCGCGCCGCCGTCCTTGCGTTCGTCGCGGTTGACGCTGGTGACGACGGCGTGTTTGAGGCCCATGAGGCGCACAGCGTCCGCGACCCGGCGCGGTTCGTCCCAATCGAGCCCCTCGTCCGGCCGGCCCGTCGCCACGGCGCAGAAGCCACAGGACCGGGTGCACACGTTGCCAAGGATCATGAAGGTGGCCGTTCCGGCCGTCCAGCATTCGCCCATGTTGGGGCAGCGCGCGCTCTGGCAGACGGTGTGGAGCTGGTGGGAGTCGATGATGTCCACCAACTGCTTATAGGTCTCGCCGTAGGGGAGCTTGACGCGGAGCCAGTCCGGCCGGCGACCCCGCTCGTTGGCGATATCGGGTTTCTCGATCACCGGCAGCTCAAAGAAACCGGAATCCCCATCGCCCGTTGGAAGGAGCGGCTCTTTTTTAACCTGCTTGAGCGAAACCTCTCCCGGATGCAAGGGCTTTTTAGCGCCCGTATTCGTCAAGGGAGTGTTAGACATACGGTATCATCGTCGGAAATTCGCGTGCGATGGGGTCGCCACCAGCCCTGGCCGTCCCGGCTGGAATCTTCGGAACAGGCGACTGGCCGGCTAAACCCAGAGGCCCCGAGGCCGATGGTTGAGGGTAGCCATAACGACCTCGAGTAACTTGACGTGGCTACCCTTTCCCGTCGATAATGATCCCCCTTCGAGGAGACTCCCCCGAGCCCCTAATTGCCCAAAAAACGGGCGCCTGAGGCACCCGGGTTGACACTCCGATCGTTCCCCAGCATCATTCGCTGCCAGAGCCTATGCATACGGTTATAGATACACAAACCATCACCGCGCAAAACGTCCGCTCCACCCTGTCCCGCCACATGCTCACCGATGGCCTGCATCTGGTGTTGGATATGGAAAAAAGCCAGGGAGTACACCTGATCGATGAGTCGACCGGACAGCGGTTCATCGACTTCTTCGGCTTTTTTGCCTCCAACGCGCTCGGGATGAATCATCCCAAGATGTTCAACGACGCCGGCTACACGAAGCGGCTCATGGAAGCAGCGACCAACAAGATCACGAACTCGGATGTGTACACGGTCCACATGGCCCGTTTCCTCGACACGTTCAGCCGTGTCGGCATCCCGTCGTATCTCCCCTACGCCTTCTTCGTTTCGGGTGGGGCGCTTGCCGTCGAAAACACGCTCAAAACGGCCTTCGACTGGAAGGTCCGTCACAACTTCCGGAAGGGCTACCGACGGGAAGTGGGCCAGCAGGTGCTGCATTTCGACCAGGCCTTCCACGGCCGCACGGGCTATACGCTGTCGCTCACGAACACGGCCGACCCGCGCAAGACGCAGTATTTCCCCAAATTCGACTGGCCGCGTATCCTCAATCCGAAACTCTCGTTCCCCTTGAACGACGAGCGTCTGGAGCAGGTAAAACGCGCGGAAGCCATGGCGCTGGCCCAGGCCAAGACCTATTTCCGCGAGCTGAAGGACGATATCGCCTGTGTCATCATCGAGCCCATTCAGGGCGAAGGCGGCGACAATCACTTCCGCACCGCGTTTCTGCAGCAGCTCAAGGACCTGGCGCACGAAAACGACACCCTCCTCGTGTTCGACGAAGTGCAGACCGGGGTCGGCATCACCGGCTCGTTCTGGGCGCACCAGGCGATCGGCGTCGAGCCGGACATCATCGCGTTCGGTAAGAAGACGCAGGTGTGCGGCATCCTCGCCGGCCCCAAGCTCGATGAAGTGGAGGGCCATGTCTTCAAGACGGCCAGCCGGATCAACTCGACCTGGGGCGGCGGCCTGGTCGACATGGTCCGCTTCGACCGCATCCTGGAGGTCATCGAAGAAGATCGACTCGTCGAAAACGCGGCCTCGACGGGCGCGCACCTGCTCAAGCAGCTCCACGCCTTCGCCGAGCGGCACCCCTCGGTATCCAACGTACGCGGCCGTGGTCTCATGTGCGCGTTCGACCTGCCCGATGCCGCCTCCCGCAATCGGTTTCTCGATGAGACCTACCACCAGGGCGTCCTGGTCCTCGGATGCGGCACGCATTCGGTCCGCTTCCGCCCGCCCCTCACCATCACGCCGGCCGAAATTGACCTCGGGATGCAAACGCTCGGCGAGGCTCTGGCGAAAGTGGAGCGGTAGCCACATCCCCATACTTTTTTCCAGCACCGAGCATCAAACGGAGCGAGGGATAGACAGGTAGAATCCACAGCCTGTGATCCCCATGAAACGTTCGTTCCTGCCGGCGCTGGTGCTCATCAGCGTCTTGTCACTTCCTGTCGTTGCGCAGAACAAGCTCCCCGCAGGCGCTCAACTCCATCTCGCTCCTCCGCCCGAGGCCATTTGCACCCTGCATGCCACGGGTGAACACGTTGGCCACTCCGTCGCACGGCCGGCAGCCAGTCAAACGGGTGCGGCCAGCGTGGTCTTCAGCGTCAACTTCCTCGACGCCGCGGCGGAGGACCCGTGGCCCGAGGACGCCAAAACCGCCTTTCTGGCGGCGCTCGATATCTGGAGTACGCACATCGAGTCCGCCGTAACCATCTTTGTGGACGCCACGTGGGCAAGCTTCGGAGGGTGCGACATCACTGACGGCGTCACGCTTGGCGCCGCCGGCCCGACCTTTTTCATCAGCGACTTTGGGGCCGGCGAAGCGGACACCTTCTACCCGATCGCCCAGGTCGAGGCGATCATCGGCTCGAACTTCGTCCCCGGCTCGGCGGACATCGTTGCCCGCTTCAATCGCGCCTGCGACGACCCCGGCTCGGACCTGTGGTACTTCGGCGTGGACGCGAACCCGGGCGCGAATCAGGTCGACTTCGTCAGCGTGGTCTTGCATGAAATCGGCCACGGCCTGGGCTTCACAGGTACGGCCGACTGGGATGACGGCGCCGGCAGCGGCGGGGCCATCGAATGCGACGGCACCGCCGGCAACGGTTGTTTCTCGGATCCGCCGGGCATCTACGATCGGTTCGCCACCAACGCGGCATCCACCGGCTCGCCCCTCCTATCCGCCGGCTTCCCCGCCAATTCCGCCACCCTCGGCAATGCCTTCCTGGGTCTTTCCGGTGGAGGGGTGTTCTTCGACGGGCCGTCGACCCGATACGCGACCGGCGCGGGCGCCGCCCGCCTCTTCGCGCCCGCGGAGTGGGACGGCGGCTCCAGCTTTTCGCACCTGGACGAGGCGACCTTCAATGGCACGGCCGACGCCCTGATGACGCCTTCCCTGGGCAACGACGAGGCCGTACACGCCATCGGCGCCGTGACGTGTGGGATATTAGAGGATATGGGGTGGCCGCTCACCGATGCGTGTCTGGACCTACTGCCCGTCGAACTGGTCGCCTTCGACGGCGTCGTCGATGGAGCCGAGGTGCGGCTCCATTGGGAGACGGCGGGTGAAACGAATAGCGCGGGCTTCGCCGTCGAACACGCCGCCGCCGGCGACGATTTTGTGCGTATCGGATTCGTGGCCGGCGCCGGCACGACGTCGGATCCGCTGCGGTACTCCTTCCTCATCCCGGGCCTGGAGCCGGGCCGGCATCGCTTTCGGTTGCGGCAGGTAGACTTCGACGGGGCGTTCGCCTACAGCGCCACGATCGAGCGTGAGGTGCGAACGACCACACCGTACGCCATCTCCGCCCCCTTCCCGAATCCGTTTAACCCACACACGCAGTTCACCGTGGCCGTGCAATCCGCGCAACACGTACGCATCGCGGTATACAACGTGCTCGGCGCCCGCGTCCTGGATCTCCACGACGCCGCCCTCGACGCCCATCAGGCCCACCGGTTCACCGTCGACGCCGCCGGCCTGCCGAGCGGGGTCTACCTCGTAGGCGTCGAAGGCGAGTCGTTTCGCGACTGGCAGGCCATTACGCTGATGAAATAATCGCCCTATGGGTGGGTGCGTGGCGCTTCGCAGAAATGCTTATCCGGTGACCACCCGTTTTCAACGGCGGCCGGGTGCTACCCGAGTGCCGCACGCTCGCCCCCTATTCGATCGCCTCTGGCTCGGTGAAATCACCCGGCTCGGTGGATTCACCCGGCTCAATGGGTTCCGCCAGTCCGGCGTCCTCCACTTCCAGGAAGGCGATGCGGGTGACGTCCGCGATGGCGTCCTGGTCCTTGATGCTGATCAGGCGCACGCCCTGGGTATTGCGGCCCAGCATGCGGATCGAGGCGACATCCATCCGGATCATGAGGCCGTTTGTGGTCACGATCATGAGGTCGTCGGTGTCGTGAACGCCTTTAAGCGCCACCAGCGGTCCCGTTTTGGGGGTGGTTTTGATCGTCAGGATACCCTTTCCGCCGCGGGTCTGGATGCGGTAGTCGTCCAGCGGACTGCGTTTGCCGTACCCGTTCGCGCTGATGGCGAGGACCGAGCGGTCGTCGTCGTTTTCGAAGATCGTCATCCCGACGGCCGCTTCGCCTTCGCCGAGTGCGATGCCGCGCACGCCGCGGGTGTTGCGGCCCATGGGGCGGGCGTCGCCTTCGTGGAAGCGGACGCTGCGGCCGCTGGAGGCCGCGAGGATCACCTGCGCGCTTCCGCCGGTGATCTGGGCTTCGAGGAGCTGGTCGCCCTCGTCGATCGCGATGGCGATGATGCCGTCGGCGCGGGGCCGGCTGAAGGCTTCGAGCGACGTCTTCTTGACCTGGCCGCGCAGCGTGGCCATCATCACGAAGTGGCTGTTGAGGAACGCGTCGTCCTGGAAGTCCGGCTTGCTGACGGCGAGCACGGCGCGGATCCGGTCCTCGGGCGCGATCTGGATGAGGTTGCGGATCGAACGGCCCTTGCTGGTGCGGCTGCCTTCGGGGATCTCGAATACACGCAGCCAGAAGCACTTGCCGTGGTCGGTGAAGAACAGGAGGTAGTCGTGGTTAAACGGCGTGAAGATGTGCTCGACAAAGTCCTCATCGCGCATGCCGCTACCTCGCTGACCGACGCCACCGCGGCCCTGAGCGCGGAATTCAGACGAGCTGGTGCGTTTGATCAGCAGTTGGTGGGAGATCGTCACCACCACCTGGTCCGCCTCAATGAGGTCCTCGATAATGATGTCTCCGCCGCCGGTGAAGTCGATATCCGTCCGGCGGGCGTCGCTGTATTTCTCCTTGATGACGAGGAGTTCGTCCTTGATGATCTGGAGGCGCAGTTCGCGGTTGTCGAGGATGCCTTCGAGGCGCTGGATTTCCGCCAGCACATCGCGCAGCTCATCTTCGATCTTCTGGCGTTCGAGGCCGGTGAGCCGGCTGAGGCGGAGGTCCAGGATGGCCTGGGCCTGAATCTCGGAAAGGGTGAATAACGGATCGCCGTGGGTAGGCAGGCCGAAGCGTTCGAGCTGGCCGGCGGTGAGTTCAGACGGAAAGACCCCATGCATGAGGTTATTCCGGGCGCCTTCGGTATCCTGCGAGTAGCGGATGATGGTGATGACCGCGTCGAGGTGATCGAGCGCGATAACCAGTCCTTGCAGCACATGCGCACGTTCCTGGGCTTTGCGCAGTTCGTACTGGGTGCGGCGTACGACCACGACGTGGCGGTGGTCTACGTAGTGCCGGATGAGGTCCTTCAGGTTCAGCGTCCGCGGCCGG